>JAPKYM010000289.1 GCA_026394315.1 Candidatus Bathyarchaeota archaeon
CATGCCACCGAAACCCAACTGATCCTGAAAAAGTTTGAACCCTAGCATTTACCAATAGACTTATAGGTAAATGTACTGAGTCTATGAAGAATCTTGACGATGAGTGAGCCCGAGATGTTCAGAGCAGCATTTCCCAAGCTACGTCGAACTCTGCACCCGATAGTCTTGCTCCTTGTCGTAGTAGTAATTCTACAGTAGCCTAAACAGTATACTCTCCGTTGTTGCTGTTCGGGCTGTATTAAACAAATCCAGAGATGATGATAAAATGGCAAAAATGTCAGGCGCAAAGGCACTGGTCGAGTCCCTAGAACGAGAGAAAGTCGAGACCATATTTGGATTACCTGGCGGACAGATAATCCCCACCTACGACGCCCTCTTGGACTCAAAGATCAGACACATACTGGTCAGACATGAGCAGTCCGCAGCCCACATGGCAGATGGGTATGCAAGAGCTAGCGGAAGAACCGGCGTATGCTTGGCAACCTCAGGGCCCGGTGCGACAAACCTGGTTACTGGAATCGCGACTGCGCAATTGGACTCCTCACCAATCGTGGCAATAACCGGCCAAGTATCAACCTCACAGATAGGTCTGGATGCTTTCCAAGAAGCAGATATGATCGGCTTAGGTAGTCCTATTACCAAGTACAGTTTCCAGCCACGCAAGGTCGAAGAGATACCAATAACGGTCAAACAGGCGTTCTTGATAGCATCCACAGGAAGGGCAGGGCCCGTACTGATAGATATACCTCGAGACGTCCAATCAAATCTAGCTGAAGTGGAGTTTCCAGAGAAGGTTGAGATAAGAGGATACAAGACAGTCTACAAGCCAAATCCCGAACAGATCAACAGAGCAGCCAAGACCCTCGCGGAGGCAGAAAGGCCCTTCATACTGGCAGGCGGTGGAGTGACTCTGTCAAACGCGTCAAATCAGCTTCAAAGACTCGCCGAACTACTATTGGCGCCAGTTGCCACATCCCTGATGGGAAAAGGCAGTTTTCCAGAAGATCACCCGCTCTCGATGGGCACCATTGGAATGCACGGTTCGAGAGAAGCAAATCAGCTGGTCTATGAAGCCGATGTTCTGCTGGCAGTCGGTTGCCGCTTCAGTGACCGAACCACAGGGAAGATCGACGAATTCTGCCCGACCTCACACGTTATACACATAGACATAGATGCGACTGAGATTGGGAAGAACAAGTGCATCGATACGGCTATAGTAAGCGATGCAGCTGAGGCACTTGATGTCCTCTATACAACCTTAGTAAAAGATCTTAACATCAGAAAGGAAACTCCATGGTCAAAGAGGACTAAAGAAGTAAAAGAATCCCTGGCAGACAAAATTGAAAACTCGGGGAAAGAGCTGACCCCTCCCAAAGTCCTGAAAGAGCTAAGGCGACTATTGCCTTCACAAACCATAGTCACAACCGAGGTCGGACAGAATCAAATGTGGGCCTCGCTGTACTTCAAGGCTTTACAGCCACGAACATTCATAACCTCTGGAGGATTTGGTTGTATGGGATACGGGTTCCCAGCAGCATTAGGTGCAAAAGTTGCAAGACCCGATGTACCAGTCGTAGATATAGCGGGAGACGGAAGCTTCAGGATGACAGAGAATTCTCTTGCAACATCAGTGATCGAGAAGATTCCAATTACAGTCCTAATACTGAACAATGGGATGCTCGGAATGGTTGCCCAATGGCAGAGGTTATTCTATAATCGTAGATACTCGGCCGTCAAACTTGGGAACGTGCCGGACTTTGTCAAGCTGGCAGAGGCCTATGGGGCTATAGGCGTACGTGTTGGATCGCTCAAAGAACTATCAGAAGCAGTGAAGAAATCTCTCAAGAGTGACGTTACTACTGTCATAGATGTTCCGATAGATCCTGAAGAGGACGTACTTCCAATGGTGCCCGCAGGATATAGTTTGAAGGACGTCATAGGGTGAATGCTTTGACAAGGACTTACATGATCTCTGCACTGGTTGAGCACAAACCTGGTGTACTTTACAAAGTATCGAACATGTTCTGGCGTCGTGGCTTTAACATCGAAAGCATAGCCATAGGTACAGCAGAACAAGAAGATCTTGCCAGAATGACAATAACTATCAAAGGCGAGGAGAAAGACGCGGAGCAATTCGTTGGACAACTTGAGAAGCTCATAGATGTTCTCAAAGCTACAAGGCTTGACCCAGAGAAGGCGGTGATAAGAGAGCTTGCCCTCATCAAACTGAATGCGCAAGATCCCAAAGTACGCTCAGACATATTTCACTACGTAGACGTATTCAGAGGAAGGATAGTAGATGTCTCGCCAGAAACAGCGACGGTAGAGATAGTTGGGACCAAAGACAAAATTGACGCCTTCATCAACCTTACAAAGAGTTTTGGTGTAGTTGAAGTTGCAAGGACAGGCGAGACTGCACTTATAAGGGGACCCGAATCTGTAAGAATAGACGAATAAGGTGAACCAAAATGGCAAAGATATATCACGACAAAGATGCAGATCTAAGACACCTTGAAGGAAAGACCATAGCCGTCATTGGCTACGGAAACCAAGGGCACGCTCAAGCCCTAACCTTCAGAGATTCAAAGATCAACGTAGTAGTGGGACTGAAGCCTGGAGGAAAATCCTGGAAACTGGCTGAGCAAGAAGGGTTCACGCCTCTAACGGTGGCTGAGGCCGCGAAGAAAGCGGACATTGTCCACATGCTGTTCCCAGACTTGGAACAACCCGCTGTCTACAAACAATACATTGAACCAAACCTGAAAGAAGGCAAGACAATTAGCTGCTCACACGCCTACAACATACACTTCAAACAGATAGTTCCGCCCAAGAACGTGGACGTAATCATGGTCGCACCGAAGAGTCCAGGCTCAAGGCTCAGAGAGATCTACAAGGAAGGCTTCGGCGTTCCAGCACTAATAGCAGTCTACCAGAATCCATCAGGAAAAGCCAAAGAGACAGTCCTCGCGATGGCCAAGGCCTTAGGCACAACAAAAGCAGGAGTAATAGAAACGACCTTCAAAGAAGAGGCTGAGACTGACATAATCGGTGAGCAGATAGTTCTCGGTGGTGGGTCGATGGAACTGATTAAGAAGGGTTTCGA
This sequence comes from Candidatus Bathyarchaeota archaeon, assembly GCA_026394315.1. Lineage (GTDB taxonomy): Archaea > Thermoproteota > Bathyarchaeia > 40CM-2-53-6 > RBG-13-38-9 > JAPKYM01. The sequence continues at coordinate 3,104 of JAPKYM010000289.1, forward strand.
AGTCTTAGTAGAGGCTGGCTACCAGCCTGAACTTGCCTACTTCGAAGTTGCAAGTGAGCTCAAACTCATGGTCGACCTACTATACGAAGGTGGGCTGACTAGAATGATGAAGATGATCTCCCACACGGCCCAGTACGGCAGTATGACCGTCGGACCGAAGGTCATAGATGACCATGTGAAACAGAACATGCGAAAAGTCGTCAAATTCGTGCAGAGCGGCGAATTCGCAAGAGAATGGAGCGGTGACCCGAAGAAGAGCATGGAGAGACTCGACAAGCTCATGAAAGAGCTTGGGGAACATCAGGTAGAGAAAGTTGGAAAAACGATAAGACAGATGGCTGGGACAGACAAAGCAGCTACGGCCTACTAGGTTATTGAATTTCGTACTTTTTTCTCAGATTACGTAATTCAGTAATCTTTTTTTTACGTAAATCTTTAATAGCAGTACGATATAGGATTATTGCGGTAATCGCCCGAAAGGTGCAAGAACCTGAACATATTCGAAAAGATACTGGCCAGAGCATCGGGAAGAAAAGAAGTCGTGCCAGGAGAAATCGTCGAAGCAAACGTAGACATGGCGATGATTCACGACCTGACAGGGCCACTAACAGTCGACTCATTCCACAAGATAGGAGCCGGAAAAGTATGGGATCCGAAGAAGATAGTCGTAATCTTCGACCACCTAGTCCCCCCAAGCACAATCCGAGCAGCAACACTCCAGAAAGGTCTAAGAGAATTCGTCAAAGAGCAGGGAATCAAAAGCCTTTACGATATCGGCCAAGGAGGCGTCTGCCACCAAGTCTTCCACGAGAAAGGATACGCGAGGCCAGGAGAACTCATCGTTGGGGCCGACTCCCACACATGTACCTACGGTGCCTTGGGGGCTTTTGCCACGGGAATAGGTTCCACAGAGATGGCCGCGGTATTCGGCCCTAAAGATACATGCCTCAGGAAACTTTAGGAAAAACTCAACACCAAAAGACCTCATACTCAGAATAATCGGAGACATAGGCGAAGGCGGGGCCATATACAAGGGAATGGAGTTCACAGGTTCAACGTTCACAAACATGAGCATCGATGGTAGACTGACAGTCTGCAACATGGTTGTTGAAGCTGGAGCAAAAGCCGGGATAGTCCCACCAGACAACAAATCCATGGCCTATGTGAGGTCCAGGACGAAGAAACCACTCAAACCAATCAGAAGTGACAATAACGCAACATACGAAGACACCCTGGAATATGATGCCGCAAAGCTCACCCCACAAGTAGCCTGTTCACCATCAGTCGACAATGTCAAATCAGCCTCTGAGCTGTCAGACGTGAAGATAGACCAAGTCTTCATAGGGTCATGCACAAATGGTAGAATAGAAGACCTTCGTCTTGCCGCCTCAGTCCTTAAGGGCAGAGAAATCCATAACGGGGTAAGAATGATCATAAGTCCAGCCTCACAAGAAGTCTACCAACAATGTCTCAAGGAGGGGCTGTTCAACACCTTCATGGAAGCGGGGGCAATCGTCACCAACGCCACCTGTGGACCATGCCTCGGAGGGCACATGGGCCTTCTGGCTCCAGGAGAGGTCTGCATAAGCACTTCAAATCGGAACTTCATAGGACGAATGGGAAGTCCCCAGTCAGCAGTGTACTTGGCCAATCCCGCAACCGCAGCGGCATCTGGCGTCGTCGGGCACATAATAAACCCAAATGATCTGAGGAGGCCATGATCTTGGACATATTTGGTAAAGCAGTCAAATTCGGAGACAACGTAAACACGGATGTAATCATCCCAGGCAAATACCTTGAGCTCATAGATCCGGAAGAGCTTGGTAAACACGCACTGGAAGGTCTAGATCCGAAATTCACACAGAAGGCAAAAGACGGAGTCATACTGATCGGCGGCAAGAACTTCGGCTGCGGTTCCAGCAGGGAACAAGCAGCAACAGCTCTGAAAAGCGCAGGTGTAAGATGCGTACTTGCAGAGTCCTTTGCAAGGATCTTCTACAGAAATGCAATAAATGTGGGGCTGCCAGCCTTGGAATGCATCGGGATCTCAAAGAAAGCAGACGAAGGAGATATGATCTCAGTGGACCTGAGATCAGGGACAGTGGAGAATCAAACAACAGGGACCACCCTGAAAGCCTCCCCCTTACCGCAATTCATTTTGAGCCTACTAGAGGAGGGAGGATTAATCCCCCATGTAAGAGGCCTGATAGGGAAGCGATGAAAGAACGCAAAATCGCCGTAATTCAAGGCGACGGCATAGGCCCAGAACAGACAGAAGCTACACTGCAGGTTTTAGAAGCGCGCGCTAAGAGTATAAGAGAAAAAATACTAAGGAGAAAAGAAGAACGATGGGAAAGAAATATAATATCGCAGTAATTGGCGGTGACGGTACAGGTCCGGAAGTGGTAGCAGAAGGATTAAAAGTCCTGAAAGCAGCTTCGAGTAAATTTGGTTTTTCGTATGATACGACAATGTTTGATTACGGTGGTGAGCGGTACCTGAAGACCGGAAAAACAATTACCGATGAAGAACTGGAAGGATTGAAAAAGTTTGATGCGATCTATCTTGGTGCAATCGGACATCCGGATGTAAAACCGGGAATTCTGGAGCAAGGAATTCTTCTCAAGATACGATTTGCGCTCGATCAGTATATTAATTTACGTCCGGTGAAACTCTATAATGAAGCCTATTGTCCCTTAAAGGATAAAAAACCGGAAGATGTTGATTTCGTCGTTGTGCGTGAAAATTCCGAAGGCCTCTACAAAGGACTCGGCAGTTTTGAAAATAAAGGGACAAAAAATGAAGTAGCAATTCAAATATCGCACAATACACGGAAAGGCGTTGAACGCTGTATTCGCTTTGCGTTTGAATACTGCAAGAAACGCAACAGCAAGAAAAAGAAACTCACGCTCTGCGGAAAAACGAATGTCCTGACATTTGCATGGGATCTCTGGCAGCGAACATTTGATGAAGTGAAAAAAGAATATCCAGACATTCAAACCGAGTATGTGAATGTTGATGCAACAACCATGTGGTTTGTAAAAAATCCGGAATGGTTTGATGTGATTGTTACTGATAATATGTTCGGTGATATTATCACTGATCTTGGAGCGATGGTGCAAGGCGGTATGGGTATCGCCGCGGGTGGCAATATTAATCCGGAAGGCGTTTCTATGTTTGAACCGATCGGCGGATCTGCACCAAAGTATACCGGGAAGCATGTTATTAATCCGCTTGCAGGGATTTGCGCCCTTGGGATGCTTCTGGAAAATATCGGTGAAGAAAAAGCCGGCAAGGCCGTTGAGAATACAGTGATTCGTCTTGTTCAGACTAAGATAGAAAACCTTTCAGCAGGAAAGATGGGGTATACCACCGAAGAAGTCGGCGATATGGTTGCAGGCGGGTTATAAGAAAAACACGCGCGTGCTCGCAAATATTGGAAAAAACTTTGCTTTATTCGAGCCAGTCCATGGATCTGCCCCCGACATCGCCGGAAAACAGATGGCTAACCCATGCTCAATGATCCTATCGTCAAAAATGATGCTCGAGTACTTTGGCGAAAGAGAAGGCCGCAAAGAATGGTCGGAAGCAGCTAACGCAATAGAGGAAGCCTTCATAAACAGTCTAGAGTCAGGAATCACCACACCTGATCTTGGCGGAAAAGCCAAGACATATGATGTCGGGAAGACAATTGCCCAAAGGATACTTGAGGTTTAAGGATTGACTGACCAGAAGAATGTCACAATATTCGATACTACTCTGAGAGACGGGGAACAAACCCCAGGCGTCTCATTGATACCTGAAGAAAAGCTTGAGATAGCCATAAAGCTTGACGAACTTGGAGTCGACACGATAGAATCAGGTTTCCCAATAGTGTCCCAAGGAGAAATCGAGGCAACGAAGCTCATCTTAAAACAAGGACTCAAAGCCAAGATCTGCGGGCTCGCACGACCAAACCAGAAGGACATCGATGCAGCTCTCGAATGCGAGGTACCATACATCCATGTATTCATAGCAACATCGGAAATCCACATGAAACATAAACTCCAAATGAGCAGAGAACAGGTCCTAGAGGCCGCAGCCAAATGGACAAGATATGCAAAGGATCACGGTGTGATTGTGGAGTTCTCTCCTGAAGATGCAACAAGAACTGATCCCGCGTTCCTAGAGCAAGTCTTGAAGACCGTCGAGGACGCCGGAGCCGACATAATAAACATCCCAGACACAGTCGGCACCGCAACTCCTAGCAAAATGTCCCAGATCATATCCCAAGCCGTGTCAGTAGTAAAAATACCGATCAGCATACACTGTCACAACGACTTCGGCCTAGCTGTAGCAAACTCCCTTGCAGGTGTCAGGGCTGGAGCTTCACAAGCGCACGTTACAATAAACGGACTTGGCGAAAGAGCTGGCAACGCATCACTTGAAGAGTTCGTGATGTCATTACATCTTCTGGAGAACCGAAAGACAAACATCGATACCAAACTCATCTACAAGACTTCCAGACTAGTCTCCAGACTCACCGGTGTGCCCATACAACCCAACAAAGCCATAGTTGGCGAAAATGCATTCGGCCACGAGTCAGGCATACACACTCATGGAATGCTCAAAAGCCCCTTAACCTATGAACCGATAAGCCCTGAACTGGTCGGAAGAAAGAGATGGTTCCAAGCTGGAAAACACTCAGGAGGACACGGCCTAGCAGCAAAACTCGCCGAAGATGGTCTACACCCATCTGAAGAACAGATGAAAGAGATTACACACCGCGTCAAAGATATTGGTGACAAAGGTAAAATGGTGACCGACGCTGAACTCTTTGCAATCGCAAAGGCAGTCATCGGCAGCGTTTCAGAAGAAAAGAAGATCGTAGATCTGAAGAACTTGACTGTTGTAACAGGAACCGATGTTGTGCCTACCTCCTCAGTCAAACTACTGATCGATGGCAAAGAGTACATTACCTCCGAAGTAGGCGTAGGACCAGTGGACGCCGCAATAAAAGCCATACATAAGATCGTGAGCCCCCTTGCTGACGTAAGGCTAAAGGAGTATCGACTTGAGGCCACAACTGGAGGCTCCGACGCATTGGCTGAGGTTCTAATAAAAGTTGAGGACAGTCAGGGCAACATTGTCTCTGCCAGAGCAGCAAGGGACGATGTAGTAATCGCCAGCGTAGAGGCAGTGATAGAGGGAATAAATAAAACCTTGCTAAAAAGCCGTGGAAAAGGAACCGACTAGCCGCCCTTTATTGTATCCTCGGCTGAAGCCTAAACAGTGACGTAATGTGGCCAAATACAATATCGCCCTGCTTCCTGGCGACGGCATTGGCAAAGACGTAATGGATGCCGCCAAGATAGTTCTTGAAGCAGTCAAGCTTGACGCAAAATATCCTGAAGGTGAGATTGGATGGGAATACTGGAAGAACGAAGGCAACCCTCTACCCCAGAGAACATTGAACCTTTTGAGACAGACCGACACGTGCTTGATGGGAGCAATAACTTCCAAGCCCGAAGACGAGGCTCAGCTTGAACTCAACCCTCAGTTGAGAGACAAGGGCTACAAGTACTACAGCCCAATAGTGAGATTACGCCAAGAGTTCAATCTTCACACCAACATCAGGCCCTGCAGAAGCTACAAAGGCAATCCGCTCAATTATAGAGAAGGAATTGACCTAGTTGTCTTCAGAGAGAATACCGAAGGTCTATACAGCGGCGTCGAATTCTGCCCTTTTCCTCCTCAACTTAAGGAGTGGCTATGTCAGAATCACCCCAAAATGAAGAGGTTCGAATCAACGTCTCCTGACGAGATGGCAGTTTCCATGAGGATTATGACTAAGAAGGCTTGTGACACAATTCTAACTCAGGCGTTCCAGTACGCAGCCAAGAAAGAATACAAGACTGTGACCGTGGTGGAAAAGCCGAACATACTCAGAGAGACAGGCAAGCTGATGATCAGGGAAGCAAGAAGAATCGCAAAGAACTATCCCACCGTCGAGCTTCAAGAAGCAAACGTCGACGCGATATGCATGTGGTTGCTGAAGAACCCTCTTGACTATTCTGTTCTAGTAGCTGAGAACCTCTTTGGAGATATCATCTCAGACTTGTGTGCGCAGCTAGTAGGCGGGCTAGGTTTTGCACCCAGTGGCAACATTGGTGACAACTATGCGATCTTCGAGCCAACGCACGGTTCAGCTCCAAAATACGCAGGTCAATACAAAGTCAACCCCTTGGCCATTATACTCTCCCTGTCGATGATGCTCGAATACCTTGGAGAGATCGGTATGGCAGAAGAAGTTGAATGTGCGGTAGCTGACGTCATAGCTGAAGGTAAAGTGAGGACCTATGATATGGGTGGTAACAGCAGCACTCTAGATATGGCAAAAGCCGTGTCCGACAGCATCGATGGGACTTGAACCTAGTCTTACTCAACACACTCGGTAGTATGTCTATCCCTAGGGCTTCAGCTACTGCCCACTAATCCCTATAGATGTAACATATTACGCCGGCTACTAGGACCAGAACAGCCCCTGCCCCAATCATTTGTAGTCCTATTACCCACGCGATGCTCAGAAGAACCGCACCTATCACAATGCCTCTTATTCCTGCATCGGAAAGCTTTCTCTTGGTAGTCATGTAGAAACAGTCGAATCCTAACACTGCTCCAATAATGCCGGCTATGATCGCGACCAAGTCTGGATACGAGAGCGTGCCAACCCTGAACGATGGCAGCACCTGCGCTACAGGGAGAGCCTCAGAACTGAAATGACGAGAACAACTATCGAGCCTAGAAGAAAGAATATGGAGGCAACATCCAAAAGCGTCTTTCTGCTGAATGCTTCAGTCATACTTTACCACCCGAGCACAATCACTATTTCAGTATTTAGAGATTTCGAGAGCTAAGATCGTCCGCGCGAGCTTCTTGCTAAAATGGCTAGAAATGGCTTTTAATGGACATCTTTTCATATCTTAATGGTATGGATTCCTTTGATCAGCTTATTCTAGACTCCTTGAAGGATGGCTCATCAAGGACTTTCAAGGAGGATCCTAGCCAAAGGCGGACTCTCCCATAATACGTTGAAGCGTCACCTGCAACACTTGATGGATGAGGGTCTAGTTCA
>JAPKYM010000361.1 GCA_026394315.1 Candidatus Bathyarchaeota archaeon
AGATGTACCTCCTCGAAAAGGCAGGCATAAGATATCCGAGGAAAATTGATTCACCAGACAAGATCGACTGCTTAGTCATTGTTAAAGTTCCAGAGGCCAAAAGGAGAATTGAGAGGGCATTTTTCTATGCATCCAGCCCTGAGGACTTCAAGGCCAAGGCCGAGGAGAGAATCCAGAAAGGCATTATCGCAAGACAGGACTTGGACAAAGCTACCATTGAGGAGTTTATTTTGGGGGCCAAATTCAATTTCAACTATTTCTGGTCACCTCTAGAAGATCAGGTCGAATTTCTGGGCGTTGACAGGAGGATTCAGACTGACCTTGACGGCGTTCTGTCTTTGCCTGCTAAGGATCAGCTGGAACTGCATTCTGTGGTGCAGAATATTGAGGTGGGCCATGAAGGAGCCACAGTGCGAGAGTCCATTCTTGAGAGTGTCTACGAGATAGGTGAGAAGTTCGTTAAGACATGCAAGATCGAATATCCCCCAGGGATGATTGGTCCTTTTGCCCTTCAAGGGGCTATTACCAAAGACCTGGACATCTACATCTTCGATGTTAGCCCCAGAGTCCCAGGTTCACCAATAATATCGACGACGAGTCCATATTCAAGATGGTATTTTGGAGAGCCCATGAGCACAGGGAGAAGAATAGCTCGAGAGGTCAACAATGCCATAAAGTCAGGCAGGCTGAGTGAAATCGTGACATGATTCACAGGGAAGAGATCCTCAGGAACCTCAAGCGTTATGATCACAAGAAGATCAAGATAGGTACTATTTGTTCTCATTCTGCTCTGCAGATCTTTCACGGTGCCCGATCTGAAGGATTTGGAACAGTTGGGATATGCACTTCTGACAGACGATTCGCTTATGAGGCGTTCCAATTTGCCAAGCCCGATGAGTACATCACTGTCAATCACTACCAAGACCTGATTAAGGAGGAATTCCAGCAACAACTCTTGCGGAGAAATATCGTCATTATTCCTCACGGATCCTTCGTTGAGTATGTTGGGGCTGAGAATCTCAAGAAGGAATTCCGAGTCCCAATCTATGGAAACAGAAGCGCACTCGAGTTTGAGGGTGACAGGCGCAAGATGAGAGCGTGGCTTCAAGATGCTGGAATCAAGACTCCAAGAGAGTATTCCGATCCATCCAAGATCGACCGCCCATGCATAATAAAATTCCATGGAGCGAGAGGTGGAAGAGGCTTCTTTGTGGTCGATTCGGAGAAGAGATACCAAGAGGAGGTCGGAAAACGTATCAAGGAAGGCACTATGACCAAATCAGATGCAGAAGAAGTAACAATACAGGAGCTTATTGTTGGAGTACGATATTACCCGCAGTATTTCTATTCCTTGATGTTCGATGGGGAAGTCAAGGCTGGTAACGGAAGAGTCGAGCTGCTAGGAATAGACAGACGGCTCGAGAGCAATGTGGATGACCTTTACAGGATTCCTGAACGCGCGCGCGCCTTCGTAGAGCCATCATATGTGGTTACCGGCAACCTCCCTGTGGTCCTAAGAGAGTCACTCCTGCCTCAGACTCTTGATCTTGGGAGAAGAGTCACCGAGGCATCATTACGACTCTTTCCGCCAGGGATGATCGGGCCTTTCTGCTTGGAGACAGTTTGCACTGACGATTTGGAGTTCATCACATTCGAGGTATCAGCCAGAATCGTAGCTGGAACAAATCTATATCCCGAGGGCTCTCCTTATTCCTGTTACCTGTTTTCAGAACCAATGTCCACAGGCCGAAGGATGGCTCGTGAAATCAAGGAAGGGATACACAAGAAAAGACTTGCTGACTTAGTGAGTTAGTACAGATAATCTGCCCGAGGAGAGCACCAAATGGATGTTTTCGAAGCGATCCGTATAAGGAGAAGCATCAGGAAATTCAAGTCCAAACCTGTTGAAGAATATAAGTTGCAGAGGATACTCGAGGCTGGAAGACTCTCTCCTTCTACAGCAAACACACAGCCTTGGCACTTCATAGTAGGAACAGATCCTTCCGTTAGAGACACGCTTATCCTGACCCATAAACGCGACCCTAATTACGCAAGCACTAGCCACATCATTAATGCACCAGTTTTGATAGTTGCCTGCGCCGACGTCGACATAGGGTGGGTCAGAAAAGACGGTGAAGAATACTGGAAGGTCGATGTCGCGATAGCTCTCCAGAGCATGATTCTCTGTGCGACAGAAGAGGGTCTTGGAACCTGCTGGATAGCTGCTTTCGATGAGGAAGCCACACGAAAAGCCTTGAAGATTCCAAAAGAGATCAGAATAGTTGCCATGATACCCCTTGGGTATGCCGACGAGACGATAGCAGCTTCGGATAGAAAACCGCTAAGCGAAACAATTCATTATGAGCATTGGTAGATCTGATCAAAATGCGCGTCCATTCAGAATGAGTTGAAATCTAGGGCGCGTACTGGTCTACGAATTTCTAATTAGAAACTCACATAGCACGGGATATTGAAATGATTGGAGGGTATCAGTCGCTGGTGACCAACCAGAACTCGTTTCCATCTGGATCCTTGAGCATCGCGTATTTCATGTTCGGATCCCATTCAGATGCAGCCAGCTCCCTTGTGAACTCGACTCCTCTGTCTCTCAGGACTCTGTAGGTTCCCTCGAGATCTTCTGCACGTAGAGTGATTCCCGTGTTCCCAGGCTCCAGCTCTTCCATTTGGCATAGGTGTAGGACTATTGCTGAGCCGCTCGGACCTACTGTTACCCAGTGACCGAGATTCTCATGAATTGAGAAACCGAGCTTCTCAACATACCACTTCTTTGATTTCTCAGAGTCAGACACAAGGACGGCTATGCTCCCGATGCTACTTATCATGTTGGTTTATCCCACAAGAGATCTCGCTCTTAGTAACCATATATTCCTGCCTGTTCGAGATCGAGAAATTGTCTAGCCGATCAAGAGCGCGCGCTTCGTTTCAGATTCTCAGTCACGAATCTGAACTAGGTTCTGCTGGGCAGGGGAGCAATGAATCCCTCTCTAACCAATAGCTGAAGTGACCTCTGATATCTAGATATTCTGCGTTCAGCACTCTCTTTCAATTCATCATAGCTCAATTTCACTCTAGCATTTCCTGTATCTACTGCAGTCGTTCCCACAGCGGCCGCCACTCGGGGATACAGTTCTGCATCCATCATCGTGGGTATAATGTGGTCTTCCTTCAGCCCTTCCTCTTCGGCAAATTTCGCGATTTCATTGGCTGCCGAGAGCATCATCATCGTGTTTATTCCTTTGGCTCTGACGTCGAGCATACCGCGGAAAAAACCCGGGAAGACTATTGAGTTGTTCACTTGGTTTGGGAAGTCAGACCCCCCAGTGGCGACTACTGCGGCACCTCCCTTCTTTGCCTCATCAGGAGTTATCTCAGGAACAGGATTTGCCAAAGCAAACACTATGGGTCTATCAGCCATCTTTGATACCATCTCTTCAGAAATGACGCCTGGACCTGGCCTCGAGAGAGCTATGACAACATCAGCCCCCTCCAGTGCTTTGGATATACCGCCCCTGATGCCTGCCTTGTTAGTCATCCTTGCCAAAACGGCTTTGTATTCATCCATGCTATCTCTGCCGTCATAGAGTGCCCCCTTACTGTCGACCATAACAATATCTCCGGCCCGGGCCCCAGCCTCGATAATCAGTTTGGTTGAAGCGATGGAGGCGGCTCCAGCGCCGACAACTGCAACCCGTATTTCTCCCAGTCTCTTGCCGACGATCTTCAGAGCATTCAACAGACCCCCAAGGACTACGATAGCGGTACCCTGCTGGTCGTCATGAAAGACAGGGATATCAAGTTCCTTTGATAGCTTCTCGAAGATGTGAAAGCATTTTGGCGCATCAATATCTTCTAAGTTTATGCCTCCGAATGAAGGTGCGATACATTTTACTGCATGTACTATCTCATCAGGATCCTGGCTTGCAAGAAGAATTGGAAAAGCATCCACATCCCCCAGGTACTTGAAGAGAATGGCTTTTCCTTCCATCACCGGAAGCCCTGCACTACCTATGTTGCCGAGTCCCAGCACTCTCGAACCGTCAGTGACGATAGCAACAAAGTTGCCGACATTTGTATAATCAAATATCTTTTCCTGATCCGCAACGATCTCTTCGCAGGGCTCGGCTACGCCTGGCGTGTACCAAACGGCGAAATCCTCAAAGGACGTGACAGGAACTTTCAGTGATACTGCCAACTTTCCCCTGTAGAATTTATGCCACTCTCTCGCTATCTTGCCGTAAGATTCGGGCATCGTCCCATCACTCATACTGGATAGTCTCGACACTATCCCTTTAAGATTCGCGCGTCGGCGATCCTAGCTTGAACATCATGCCGGCCATGAGGCACTACGTTAGCCTAGATCGTACAGACATCCGACCTTGAAAGGGTCCTTTTCAGGTCATTTTCTTGAGAACTATCTTTGACTCCTCAACAGTTCTGGCGGATCGATGAAGCGCGGCCATTTCTTCATCTGTGAGTCTTACCTCGACTATCTGTTCAATGCCTACTGCCCCCAACTTCACCGGAACACCGATGAATAGGTCGTGGATTCCGTATTCACCTTCAAGGTAGGCGGCGCATGGAAGGATTTTCTTCTTGTCCTTAAGGATCGATTCAGCCATCTCTACCGCTCCGGACGCTGGCGCATAATAGGCGCTTCCTGTCTTTAGGAGGCTTACAATCTCTGCTCCGCCGTTTGCTGTCCTATTCACCAATGCATCAATCCGCTCCCTAGACAACAGTTCAGTAATTGGTATGCCGGCAACTGTGGAATATCTTGGCAGAGGAACCATAAGATCGCCGTGCCCGCCCAATACAAAAGCATGTGTACTCTCGACTGAAACATTCAGCTCTGCTGCAATGAAAGCCCTGAATCTTGCTGAATCCAGAATTCCTGCCATGCCCATGACACGATTCTTCGAGAAGCCACTAGTTTCGTAGGCGACGTGACACATTGCATCCAGCGGATTACTAACAACTATAATAATGGATTCTGGAGAGTACCTTGACGCCTGCTCTGTAATGCTCCTAACGATCTTGGCGTTGGTCCCGATCAGATCGTCTCGACTCATTCCAGGTTTTCTGGCAATACCTGCAGTAATGATGACAATATCTGAGTCTGCTGACGCTTCGTAACTGTTTGTGCCAATTAGGTGAGCGTCATGTTTTTCAATTGGTGCTGCTTCAGCAAGATCGAGAGCCTTACCTTGGGGCATACCTTCAATTATGTCTAATAGGACAACGTCGCACAACTCTTTCTCTGCAAGCCTCTGAGCCACCGCGGCTCCAACATTGCCTGAACCGACTACAGTAACCTTCTTGTCCACAGAACACTCACCACATCATGGAACATGGTACTGGGGGAGCCTCGCTGGGGCTCACCCACCTCCCGGTGAGCCATGAAACTGGGAATCCTTCCAGATCATATCCCAGAGATCTTTTTCAGCTAGCGTTTCTTTCTCGATAATCATTTTGTGAATTCTTTTCAGAAGTTCATGATGTTCGATCTCGTCGTGAATGATGGCGTTTATGACTATTCTTTCGCTGTCATCCTCAATTCTTTTCAAAAGCTCTCGGTAGGTGTCAACGGCCTCCTGTTCGAGTCTAATGTGCTCGTCAATTTTCTTTCTGAGTTTCTCAGTCAAATTCTCTGCCAGAAGAGGTGTTGGTTTGGTGTACTTTCCGACCAGTGCAGAAAGCATCATTGAGTGCTTCTTAGAATCCAGTGCAACCCCCAAAATCAGTTCATGAACGAGAGCATTATTTATTTCCTTGACAGACTCCTTGGCGGCTTTGACAATCTTGTTCTCCAGCAAAACTTGCTTTCGAAAGAAAGCTACATTAGCTATTTGACTCATAGGCAAGACCATCCAGCTTTCAAGAAGACTCAAAACCATATCCATTCTTAAGGTTTTACTAGAATGGACCCGGCTAGCTCACGCTTGTATCACATGTTTTAATAGTGTGATAGTATCTAAACCAGTCCGAGTGGGATCATGAAGGGCGCAATAGTCTTCTTGGTATTTTTCGTCCTATTCACGGCAATAACATTACAGTATGCAACTCTTCCCCCCGGAAGAGAGCTGTATAAGATACTGAAAGTCCCTGATACCGATTATCCAGTCATTGGGATACCGGCTACAAATCTGGTCATTGCATTATTCAATGGAATTATGTATGGCATCATAGTCTGGGTGATTTTTACAATCTTGGACCATAGTAGAAAGGGAAAGAAAACCAAAACCGCTAAAAAGACAGAGGCTAAGAAATTCTGCATCAACTGTGGCACAGAGATACTTGACAAGTCCAAATACTGCTCCAAATGCGGAGCCGCCCAATAGAGCGCGCACGCGAAGCGGGATTTCTCCCGGATGAATTAGCGCTTCTTTTGCGTTCCAGCAAAAAGGCACCTGCCGTCGAAAGGGCAACCACAATCACAATCAGCATGATGGAACTTGTCCCTGAATTCTCAGCAGTGGCAGACACTGCGGCAGAGTCCTTTTGATCTGTACGAGTCGGCCTTTGAGTCAATTGCTCATGTGAATTGATTGGAGGCGGCCTGGGCACAGGTGTGCGTTTGTATGTTAAATTGACATCATCCCAAAACGCCCTTTAGAAGTGAAGGAGAGTCTTTGAAAGGTCACTGCGAGCAAAGTTATGGTCATATTTTGTACTGTAAGAGGGTCAACCTCCGGGAAGGCTTTCTCAAAATCCGCTGTGAGATCTCGCTCAACATGATTCCATTTGTCAAATGCTAGATTGTAGAGTAACACGTTACTGATGTACTTGGAGGACATTATTGGAAGTGGAAAGTCCTAGTATATTGGGATGTTATCTGCCCATGCTGCATAGTACACGATCGTTTTCTTGTTCTGTGAGAACTGAAAATCAGCAATTAGAGCAATTTCGGCCCAGCATTAGCTTGAACCCCGAACAAACATATCCAGTAACTCAGCCTTAAGTTTGAGGCGTTGCTCAAGAGAATTTGCTGCCTAGCACCACCGCCAACACCAAAGCAGTGCTCACCGCCGGTTCCACACTCCGTAAGGAGAGAGTGTCTTCCTGAGTATGATCGATAAGAGGTTACGGCACCGTCCAAAGGGAGTTGGCGGCAATAGCTGAAACTCGCCCATCCCTTCAAACCCTCTTCGAATCCACCATTATTAACAGACTGACCACCCTCATCCGTGGCTTGAACTCTGAACAACGAGAGCAAAAGAAGTAGTAAAAGCGGAATTGTAAGCATTCTCATATACAATCAGCGCACACCATTATTGTGACAAGTGCTAGCAGTTCTTCTTTTCACGTTGTACTTCTCCAATCATTAGTCAAGCGAACGTAAGCGCGCACTTTAGCCTGTTGGGTGTCCGATACTTCTTGGCGGGCTAGCTATCAGCTACGCCGACCAGATTTTACCGTAGCGCGCTATGACCCCCGTGGCCTACAGTAATTTCTAGTCTAAAGAAAGCCTCTTTAAAAAGCGTGCCTCAACCCATGCCATCTATTCAAGCGGGGGCTTCTGGATATGAAGGAATATGACTTGATATCAATCGGCACAGGTTCCGCAATGAACCTCGTAGATACGATGATTCAACGGACCCCCAGCCTAAGAGTTGCCGTCATAGACAAGGATGAGCCTGGCGGCATATGTTTGACAAGGGGCTGTATCCCCTCAAAGATACTGCTGTATCCCGCAGAGGTGGTAAGGACAATAGAGAATGCGAGAACCTTCGGCATAGATTCAGAAATAAAGAATGTAGATTTCAAGAAAGTCATGAAAAGAATGAGGACTCTCATATCTACTCAAGTAACTGTGATACGCAAAGGGCTTTCAAATTCCCCAAACATAGATTATTACGTTGAAGTAGCTGAATTTGTTTATCCGCATACTCTGAAGGTAGGCAATGAAACCCTCAAGTCGGATATGATATTTCTCTGTACAGGATCTAAACCGATAATCCCTCCAATAAAGGGTCTTGACAAATTAGACTATTTGACTAGCGACACGATACAAGCTAACTCAATTACCCGAAAGCGTTGCCATTGTTGGCGGCGGATACATAGCTGCTGAATACGGGCATTTTCTCTCGGCTATGGGATCAGAAGTCACCATAATTGGCAGAAACCAAAGATTTCTACCGGATGAAGAGCCAGAAATATCCGCACTGGCCAAGAAAGAGCTAGAAAAAAGGGCAACAATAATAACAAATCACGAAGTGCGCGAAGTAGAAAAGACTTCGAATGGCAAGAAAAGAATCATCGCCACTGACATGGATAATGGACGCGAGATGACGATAACAGCACAAGAACTCTTGAGAGCGTCTGGAAGGGGACCTAACACAGACATACTTCATCCGGAAAAGTCAGGAATACAAACAGACGAACGTGGATGGATTATCGCCAATGTATTCAGCAAGGACAAGCTGGTTTACGTTGGTTCAGACTTCACGATTCACGGCATAATTCGTGACTACGACTCGGGCCGCAAGATCAACAGAAGGTGCATGCTGATCAATGATATGACTCTGCTTCTTGAGAGTAAGGCTAAGCAGACCCGGTCCAGGCTGATTGATGCGTTCTCTGAACTGGCAAGTGAAGGTAGATACATCTACCGTGACTTTCAACGGAGCCACGAGGTTAAGGCGCGGTTCAGCCTTATAGCGAACATTACTCCACTGTCGTTTCTGATGAATCGTAAACACCTGCTTGGGAATACATTCATTGAACGTTGTTTAGTGGTCTATCATTCGCTCACTGATGAGGAGATGAGTAATGCTAACATCAATCGTGATCAACGCTTGGCAATGAAGATCGAGAAATTCACGCCCAGCATACGTGAAGGAGATGTCAACGTGGCAAGAGATGACTTGGTTCGGTTCGATGAGTATGCGAAGCGTTGGCGAATTTTAGGCGGGTACTCGAGTTCGAGCGCCCTGTTTGATATGATAAAGTCTGCTGCAATTGCATACGCTGTTCTGAGCGGACACAGAAAGATGACCGAGGCCGAATACAGATACCTCGACATGCTGGAATCCTATCTGCGCAATCCAGATGAAAGCGTGAAATTAGAAATTCTAGAATTGGGGCACCAGGGAAGGTCGGTCAAGGATATTTGCCAAATTCTTAACAAGAACCCTGAAAAATATCGGCCCTTCGTGTCAAGGACTCTCTCAGAGTATCGCCGAAAGGGAATACTTCCTTGGGCCAGAGCCGTGCCAGCCACCGAGCTGGTGTGATGTAGTTCAAGACTGATTTGGCGTTTAACAAAGGTTAAGCTCGCTTTATAGACAAAAATTCTGGAATGTGCTGTTTGCTATACGTTGTGATGGGAATGAGCTAGAACTAGTAATTCACTGGACGCGGTCGAGCTATGTTTTTTCTGATTCCTGGTATGATTCGCAAGCTTTCTACAAAGTCATTTCTTGAGGAACTCATCTGCTTGACGAGTCCGCATAAAGTCAGTGAATCCCATGTCCGAGGGGGTGAACTCTCCTCTTACACCACCATCCTTCAGTCTTTTGATCACTTCCTCGGCGGAACCTCTTCCCCCGTTGACGACCATCCCCAGTACATTCCCTTGCAG
>JAPKYM010000021.1 GCA_026394315.1 Candidatus Bathyarchaeota archaeon
AAGACCTACCAATTTACAACTAAAAGGTGAAGAAAATGGTTAGCAAAATAGTTTTGAAACTGACAATCGTCAAAAAGAAGGATAAGCAGGGAAAACCGATCTATCGGTCACCTAGAATATATCTGTCAACCAAGCTTACTGATGACTCATGCTTCCCCTTCAGGGAAGGCCAACCACTATTGGCAAAAGTGGTTGGCGAGAAACTTGTTATAGAGAAAGTCATGAAAGCAAAACGTAAGGTCTAAGCGGACCCGCGGTTACTTTATGAACCCTTATAGGCACAGACATCACGTTATCTTAGCCGTGTAGAGAATGACTAATGTCAGAGTGTTCGTGACTCAGCTTTCTGGCGAGAGACTGTGGGGAACAGAGACATCTTTGCCATCTGAATTGCAGATAGCAATAAATGTTAACCTCCTCGGTTTCGAACGCAAGTCCTCCGACTTGGTCGAAGCACCTTTCATTTTTACTGTGGGATTTACCCCATCGGTGGCGCAGATTAACATAAAGGGAAAAGCCCAAGCCACAGGTGACAAAGCTGAACTGGACAAGATCATGGAAGACTCCAAGAATCAGAAACCCCCTCCCGCGATAGTTGTGCAAGCTGTCTCTAGCATTGCTATAGCTGAAGCGATCGTGCTGTCAAAGACCATAGGCGTTCCTCCTCCTCTGCCAACCTTTCCGATGCCTCAAGAACCTTCTAAGTCAAAGCCTGACACTAGGTATACTGCCTAGTCCTCCAATTTTCTGGATAGTTCCAGGATAATCCAATTAATTGGATCAAACTAGAAACAAGATATCGGTTCGCCTGCGCTAGATCCTGATCATCCTAGTCTCCATTGAGAGCCGCACTTTTTTCGCGAATTGGACTAGGCGTTCTACAATTGGCTGTTGCAATGTTGATTGCACAAGTCCATTGAAAGAGAAAAAGCGTATATGCAATCACCATTGCATAAACAGCCCATATAGGCAAAGCTTCAAGATGTTTCAACGTGAGCATTCATGAGTCAAGAAAGTGCAACCAAAAGTGCACCACGTGCACTTAGAGGAATCCATTTTGACAAGGAGGCGCTATCCATGAACCTCTATCCGGACTTTGCGAGCATAATCTACCCAGCAAATACCAAGCAGAGGATCATACTGCACTTCTTGGTCAGGGAACTAAAAGAGAGAAAAGGCCATTTCTCGAAACACTCCCTGAACACCTTCGCGTCAAAGGTGAAAAACGGGACGTTGGTTTGGAAGAACAAACCCTTCAGAGCATCAAGGAGACTGGCCTACTATGTGTGGAAGGACCTGCTGCGCATGGGAATGATCTCTTGGAGCAAGAGGTACGTAGGTGATTCCCTCAAGGAAGGCTTCTTTGTGGAGTTCGAGGACTTCAGAAGAAACTTAGAGAAGATATCCGCCAGATGGGAAAAGGAATTCACTTGAGCGCGCGCGATTTTCCTAGACCAGAAATGACGGACGATGGGCCCTTCGATTTTTCGTAACCAATTCGTGAATCCGAAAAAATGGACCCCCGGGGCGGTTGTTCGGACAGGCCTTCCCGAATTCAGAATATGGAGTTCTATGTTGGTAATTAGTATCGTATTTACGTAAGCTATTGGTATACCAAGAGGAAAACGTATCCTGCTAGAGCGTAAGATGTTGGAAAAGGTGATGAAAATCCAATTTTTTGGAGCGCGCGCGTGTGTGCTCATGATCAGGCTATGGATTCCAGACCAAGGCAAATAAGGCAATTCCGACTTAGGGCGGCGTTTTGAGGGATCTACCTTCCGCCGCGATCGTACCCAGGCTGACTCTTGACGATGATATGGGCTTGCCATCGTCGGCTAGAACGAAATCCACAACATAGATCTGAAGCGGACCTAACCTCTTCTCGAGTCGAATTCTGCGTATCTCTATGGCAGTTTTCAATGTCTCAGGGCTAACAACCACTGCTCCGATGGAGCTATCCGATATTGTAGGTCCGTAAGGATCATCTAAAGGGACTATGTCCACCCTTCCCAAGGCCCTCACTGCTCTGAGGAACGCCTTTAGATCTGCAAGCCTGACATTGTAAGGCTTGATAGGATGGCCTTTCTTCATGCTAGCTGAAAACCGGTCGCTACTGAGCCCTATTATGAGAGAGTCTGCAACCTGGAGCGCCCTCAAGATTATTCTCCGATGACCTTTGTGGAGCTTTTCGAATGTCCCGCCTAAAGCCGCAGTTCGTTGACATCCTATCGGGCTGGTCGACAATACGTAACCTCCACAGCGCATCGCCTACTTGTATCACAAGACATTCTCTTTTTCAAACCTTAATAAGCGGAGAGGTTAACTCTACGCGAAGTACTTGACTTTGCCCTCTAATCCTCCTGGTAGAGAGACTTGCGACTAGTAGTTGGAATAACAGGGGCCAGCGGCGCAGTCTATTCATGGAGATTGCTGCAGGAACTCAATAGACGCAAAGTCGAGACATTAGCAATAATGACACGCAACGCCGAGAAGATCTTGAAGTGTGAACTGGGCAAAACCCCTGAAGACATCTACGGCTTGGCAACAGAACACTACGACATAGATGATCTCACAGCCTCGGTTGCGAGCGGCTCACAGCCTTTTGACGGCATGATTGTTGTTCCTTGCTCTATGGGCTCAGTAGCAGCCATTGCTGGCGGTGTCTCAAGAAATCTTCTCTTAAGGGTTGCCGAGGTCTGCATAAAAGAAGGCCGACCTCTGATTCTTGTTCCGAGAGAAAGCCCAGTAAGTGTCATCCATTTGGAAAATCTGCTGAAGTTATCCCGTGCCGGAGTCATAATTATGCCTGCATGCCCCGGCTTTTACCACCGACCGAAGACAATTGAGGCACTGGTTGATTTCATGGTTGGCAGGATTCTTGTTAGACTGGGCTTTGAGCAGGATTTGTTTGAACCATGGAGAGGGAATGTAACTTAATATCAGAATACTCAGCTATCAGAACACATTAGTGACTCTACAGATGCCCGATCTAAGATCCTTCCTTGAGAGCTTGGAGGAAGAAGGAGACCTCGTCAGAATCGATAGGGCTGTTTCTCCCAAATATGAAGCGACAGCTCTTATGAAAGAATACGATGGAAAACAGGCGCTTCTCTTCGAAAGGCTTGCAGGCCACAAGGCCATTGTTGGCATATGTGGAACGAAGAGACGATTGTCCAAAGCCCTTGGTATCCCCGCAGAGAAGACCCGTCAGCTCTTGATGGAGAGCATAAGAAATCCAAGGGAGCCCTCGATGACCAAGAAATATAAAGCCAAGACAGAACTCGCAGGGCTTACAGAGCTACCTATCTTGACTCATTTCGAGAAGGATGCCGGACCCTATTTGACTTCCGCCATAGTATCGGCGAAGATACCCAAGGAAAGCGGAGAGAACGTCTCGATTCACCGACTTATGGTTGTCAACGACAATCAGTTAGCGATCAGAATTGTTCCACGCCACCTCCACCAGATCTGCCAAATGGCAAGAGAATTGGGAAGGTCGAGTCTAGACGTAGGGATAGCAGTGGGGCTTCATCCAGCAGTCCTTCTAGCAGCCTCCTCACCCGCAACCTTTGGCGTCAGCGAGTATGCCGTAGCGAATCGCTTGATGGGGGATCTCGAAGTTGTCGAATGTGAATCAGTTGATGCACGCGTCCCAGCTGAAGCAGAGATCGTGATCGAGGGGAAGATCGCTCTGGACAAACAAGTAGACGAAGGGCCTTTCGTGGACATTACTGGGACATACGACATAGTCAGAAAGCAACCGATAATCAGGGTTGAGAAGATACTCTGCCGACAGGACTATCTTTATCATGCCTTGCTGCCCTCTGGAAGTGAGCACGGCTTGCTAATGGGGTTCCCA
>JAPKYM010000018.1 GCA_026394315.1 Candidatus Bathyarchaeota archaeon
CTTCAAGCGTGCCTTTATCTCTTTGGGTGTCCACCTCGTTGAATTAGTGAGCAACGCATCCAATTCGATGCCGGCAGATTTCATGATGCGCTTCTTCCTGTCGAACGGCTTGTTTGCCAGCTTGTCGTTCAGTGTTTGCGAAACGAGAATGAGGTTGCCGATGCAACCTATCGATGCAGATGAGACCGCGCCTGAACGAGGCTTCTGAGGAGATATGTGTTCAATGGTCATCTTTTCATAGTCCACGACAATCGCCTTTCTGGAATGCTGGTCCAGTCTCGAAAGGATATACTTCACGAGAGGTCGCTGCTTGGAGCTCTCCTCCATATATTGGATCTCGGCAAAGGCGGCCTCATATTCCCTTTGGGTTGGCAGTCGTTTCTTGAGCTTTGCTGTGAAGTCTTTAAGCACTTGAGCGGACTGATTCTTATCCTTGCTAGCCCCTAGTTGTCTCGCCGCAAGCGAGAACATGAGCGCAGTTCCACCTCCGGTCCGTTGTGCAGTGACCGCGGAGTACTGGAAGTGGAAGTTCTCCATTGACCGAACAACACTACTTGCCTGCTTGATCGTGAGTCGCTTGGTCTTATAGGCTCGTAGAACCGCAAGCAGCATTGGCAATGACTGCACAACCCTGAAAAGTGAAATCGCCCTAAGAGATTCATTAATCTGCGTTTCGCTCGGTAGACACCGCCCGAAGTCTGGTTCTACGAGAGCCCTATAGAGCTGAGAGTCGAAGAGGAGATCATCAAGGTACTTTGCAGCATTTTTAGTAGTTACGATCCGCTTGATTTCCTTGAAGAGTTTCTTTTCTGGGACGTATGGGTGGCGGGTTAGCCATGAATGATGTAAGAAACGACTTACTTCGATATCTTGTGAGGAGGAGTCAAGCAGCTCCAGAATCTTGTTCCATTTTTCACGAGCCACATCGACCCCTTTATTCTTCGGCTTTAGGGATCGCGTAAGATGATTCTTGACCAAATCCGCAACCGTGAGGTCCTTTCCCCTCGTATTAAGAGTCTCGAATATTAGGTAGGCATCATCTTCGTTAGTCAGTTGAATCAGTATTAGCTGCAGGCACAATATTTTGTCGCGTATTAGCGTCAGCTTGGCTTTCTTTGCACCTTTCTTGCGATTGTCTGATAGACTTGGGTCGTCTTCAATGGCCTTGAGCGCAAGTGAAAGCTGCTCGCTTAGAAAATCATAACCACTCTTAAGAGCGTCCTCCTCGGCGCCAGATGACGCTGGCAGCTCCGGTTCACCCCGTTTCTGAATGTATTCCTGGAGATATGGGTACGGCGTTTCAGATTCCAGGACGAATCTGAGGGAATTGTCGATGTCCTTCTTCTCGATTAGATTTTGAACGCCTAGCGCCAAAGAGGGTTCATCCTCGCGGTCGAAAGCATTTCTGATAGCGGCCAGGAGAAGTGTAATTGTTGTGAGCCGCTGTTGGCCGTCTACAATGAAAAGGCTATTGGCGGTAGCTGAAGGTTTGAAGACAACGAATGATCCAATGAAATAGTCAGGATCTTCGGCAACTATAGTGTCTTGCCAAAAGTCAGAAACATTCTCACGGTCCCAAGAGTATGGCCGCTGGAAGCGAGGAATCTTCAGGAAAGCGGTCTCGAGAAGAGTCCTTATTGTAGTGTCGATAGGCTTTATCT
>JAPKYM010000282.1 GCA_026394315.1 Candidatus Bathyarchaeota archaeon
TATGTTTATTGGAGTCATGTTGCGAAAAGGCCATGGATTCACTATTATGTCCGGGTTCTGTAGCCCCTGAACTGACAGTGCTGCCGACCAAACAACTATGTGATATATTATCTCGAAACCGCTTGCCAGGATTCCTAACCATGCTATAGAGTACAGCATTCTTCTAATATCCGGAAGCATTTGCTCGAAACGTCTTATCGATGAAGGCGTATAGAGACCGAAGATGAACCATAGAAAGAATGAGAACATGAAGATCGTTATTGGTTTCATGAACAGCCCCGGAAGGACCTCGACTTGGACAAGCACCAGGTTATCTCCCACGATGTATGGAGGTGTCCCTTTGACTGCGTAGACTATCATTACCAATACCGCAGTGGCTCCGAATATCCATGATAAAAGGGAATATACATGGCCAGTTATCCGTTTGATTTTTGGCAAGATGAAGATCGAAACCATAATGCTGCCACCGACAAAGATGATGTAGGGTGGCGCGGGTGTTAGGACCAATATTATTGCACAGACTGCTAGGACGACCGCAACATGCCACAGATCTGAGTATAGATCCTTGCTTCCCAGATCTGATTTTCTAAGTCGTCTAAACACTCTTAGTTTCTTCACCTTGGGTCCCCTTTACTCGCGCGCTATATTACTCAGTCTGATGTTTGTACCACTCCAAGCTCCTTATAAAAGCCAGCATATTGCCCCGGCGTCATTTTGGTTGCTCCGCATATGAGTATCAGGGAGAGATCACTTGGCTTCTCCCAGCCGGCCTGCAAGTACTGGCCGCCTGCATCAATTTGTACATGGGACCACTGATTAAGCGGCGTGGTTATGAGTACTATTCTGTGGTTACGAAGCTGATAGACCCCACTTTTTCCCTCTGAGAAGATGAACCATATCATATGCTTTCCGTCATTTATTTCCAACCCAAATACGTTCCAAGGTTCCTCTGAAAATGGATCTTGAACGAAGTTGAATGTCGGGTAAACCAGCATATCAATTCTTGATTTTAGGAGCCTTGATGCTGCTTCTCCCCTGATTGCCTGCTTCACATGAATCGTTGCCCAAGTGTAGGTGTCATTGGCGCCGTCCTGATAGATGTGAAGTCCAAGGCATTCTTTTCCGTCAACAAGATCGCGACGTATGAAGGCCATGTCATTCGGGCCCGTAGTATAGGTGGTTTCCCACAAGAAGGGCCTTTGTTGACCCGTTAAAGCATCCTTTGTGAAGTATTTGAACTTGGGATTAAGGATCAAAGGATAGTGATCTGTGCTACCATAGTCACGGTAGAAGGATGCCGTGACTACCAACAGGAGGATAAGAAGAGACAGTGGTCCTATAGCAGATCTTGATATCGTTGTCACATCTTTTCCCCCATTTGGCTTTCTTTGTACAACTTCACCGATGCAGCCAGACATAGTGGAATCATGTAGATGAAGTAGTTTTGGAGCCCCCGCGGTGTAAACCACATTATGACTGCCGGAAAAGCCCATAACGTGTTCTTGAGTTCTTCAAAATACAGGTTGTAATTGATCAGAAGAAAGAAGAATACTGATGCTGCAAGGGTAAAATAGAATGATCTAGAAAGTGGCAGGAGCCCTGTCTGGGATAGAGTAGATATTCCTTGGCTCACAACTATGAGGTCACCTGATAACGGTGTGGTCACGTCACTTAGCCAGGCGTTGGGGTTTTTGATTATGAAAGGAACATTAGGAATAAGGAATGCCGTGGCGGCTGCTGCCAAGAAAGTCGTCGTGGTTCTAAATTTCTTTGTCTGAGTGTCTCTGGTTGACTTCCACGTCCACGTTAGAAGAAATGGAAGAAGGATCCAAGGTTCCTGTTTGACTGCACTGGCCAGTCCATAAGAGAGTCCGGAAATCAAAGGGCTTTCGATATACAAAGCAGTAATTATCAGAGGCAAAACCCATAGGATGTCACCTAAGCATCCTGCTGTGAAGTTAATCGAAAGATCGGCGCCGGCGAAGAAAGGGATTAGAACCAGAGGTCTAGTTTCCTCCGGAGACCAGTAGTAAAGAATGAGAATTGCGGCTACCTCAAAGGCAAATGTTACCCAACGCATATCCTGAAGTCCAAAAAAGACGAACGGCGTAAAGATAAGCAAATGGAGTGCCGGGTAGTTGAGATTCGTGATAAAATCTCCGTCAGGTTTCAGTGTGACGTAGTCTATGTCAACTGAGAACATCTCTAGGGCCTTTTGGAGGTCCGAACCATATGGGTTCCATGATGGGAAAATCCACAGCTGCGATGCATAGTGAGTAAATGCCATCGAATCTGTCCTGTAGACCCCTCTGTACTGAACCTCGGCGACTACGTATATGCTGAATGCTGTAACAAAGAGCAGCGCCGCTAGAGGAAGAAATCTAAGTTTCCTAAGCACTCTGGGAGATGACATGGAAAAAGCAAGAAGGGCTAGTGCCAGTACATACGTAATAACGCATAGAATAACGACTTCTTGGTGGGTCTCTAGTCTACCTCTAAGCCAGTTCTGGAAACCCTCGTAGAAGAGGAAACCCGAAGAGAAAACATAGAAAATCCTTAGGGAGAATTCCCTGTGTTGGGAAAAACTGAAAGCAGTCAGTCTTTTGTAACCTCCCCATCTAAGGCTTGTCTCTCACGAACTTCTTAGCGATTGCCCCAGGAACTAGCACAATAAGCATCAAAAGCACTATGGTTGCCAAGGATAGAAAGACATAGGGATTGCTCGGATTACTGTGTGAGATTATGATTCTGCACGGTGCTTCGCTGACGTGAACCGAAATCAGGCCATTCACCGATTCAATTGCGGCCGCTTTCCCATCTATCCTTGCTGACCACCCACTATGATATGCCTCTCTAACCACCAAATCGACGTCCCGCAATGGGTTCCTAATATCGACCAACATTCTGTCAGGAGCCAGTCTACAGAAGTTTACGTTTGCATGGCCAAGCATTTCAAGGCTAATTGGCCAATTCTCGAGTGTGTTCTTGAGCACCGTTATGTTGTTTCGTCCATAAGTTATGAAAGTGTCTCTCCTGAAGGTTGAGTTAGACAGACTTTCGAGGAGAGTTGAATTAGCGTTTCCAACCAAGACCCAATGGATCCCCAGATCCTGATTCTGTTCGAGCAGCTTTTTCCATTCTTGCGTCCTATTGGACATGGTTTCGAGATCGTTTATTCTGTAATCTGTAATCCTCAGCAGAGCAGGCAGCAGCTTCTCTTGAGGATACCAGCCATCGATCAGTGACTTTTCGGTATAGCTCGGCAGAACATATACCCAAAGTGGACATCTTACTGGAAGAATCCGACCATACTCGCTTTCCAGTCTGAGATAAGTCAGTAACTCAGTCGGTATTCCTGAATTCTGAGTTGTATACGGCAGATGTGGGTTTATGTCTTGAGTAATTGAGTAGCCGGCTTTAGCTACGGCCCCAACAAGAATAACCGTAAGCGCTAATCCGAGAAAGACAAAATGTCTGCTCCTAAATGCAGATCGTGCCAAGTGCCCAACCGTCTTGCCGGCCAAGAGCGCTATGGGAACTGAAAGATATAACCAAAATCTATGGACATCAAGGCTTCTCCATACCGCGTGAAGAACCGGAAGACCTGCCAACGGGATAGCATAGTATCCAAGGCCTAGCCAAAAGAACGTCGAAAACCATAGTGCTAGAAATTGGCCACTGCAGTCAGCCTCCATGAGTCTTTTCGAGTTGTACAAAACCAAAGCCACTACTGATGCCAGTGCCACTACTACAATAGTCTGTCCACCATACATTAATGCCAATTCTCTTGCGGTCTCCCCAAACTCAAAGACGAACATTCCAGCAAAGAGAACGCCTATTGGTACTATTAGCGAGAGCCGGTTGCCAACTCCCTTTCTCAGCCAGATGGCGATGGCAACAACTGCCAAGACGAAATGGAGTATGCCTTGTTCGATTATCAAGTAGTTGCTAAGCGCATAAGATAGCCGTATAAACGCAAATTGAACGTTTCTGTTGAAGAATGGGTTCTCTGAGATCTGTGAAGCAGCTCTTATGAAGTTGGCCAGCCAAGGGCTTGATACGGCCGCCGCGCCAACCAGTACAACTGTAAAAAGAGGGAGTGCCCTTCGGATCCTTCTTGGCGAGTCTGCAAAAGATACTAGCGCCAAAATCGCGATAAGCAGAGCTAAGAGTGCTGAAAGGTGATGAACCAGAATGAGTATGGATAGGAGAATCACAGAGGCTACGAGAGATCTGGTTGCCGAGCGGCCCTTGAACATTCTAACAAGTGTGGTAAGAAACAAACATGCTATCGGTAGTGCTACGACATTAGGAAATCTATCATAAAAAAGAAAACTTCCTACTACTGTAGGTGTCAGCGCAAATAGAAACGACCCCCATGCCGCCTCTCTAGTATCCAGGTTCAGCTCACGGCCGAGCACATATACTGTTAGAGGGGTGAAAGCGAAGAAGGCCGTGTCAACGAGTTCGTAAGCAACAATTGGGCCCATCCCCACAAACGCGACTGCAAAAGTCAAGAAGTAGCTCAATGGCGAATAAAGTAAGAGAAATGGGGTTCCCCCGTACCAGTCTGGGTACCACGATGGGATATGGCCCAAAAGATTGTACCATTTGAACATGAAGATAATTTTGCCAAGATGGCTCGTTGAGTCTACCCCTTGTGGTATGCCCGACGCAAATCGCGGGATTGTGGCGATTATGCTTGCTGCAAGACCCGTAATCAGGGGGACGTAATCCCGACTAGGTACTTTTAGTCTCATCGGCAGGTCTTCTTCCCGCTTCGACTTCGCATTTTCTCCTAGGCGACGGTTCCGCGCTTGAAGCTTCCCCTAAGAATGGATGCAGTTATGAACAAAGTCGAGAAGGTTAACAAAAACAACCAACCGCCGAACTCTGGAATGGCAAGGTTCCTGTCTTTCTCGGATGCAGACTGGACGGCATAGGGCCCGTACTTACCCTGCGAAGTCCTGTCGAACGCGACGGCTATCACCTCAAGCATGTTGGACCTGCTGTTTGAGGGTATTGACCAGTTCCCGTACAAAGCACTGTAGGAGTTCGGTCTCAAATAGACCCCCTGACTTATCGCACGGCCCCTGTATGTCGAGTTCCATTCTGTTCCATTGGCATTTATCTTGTTCTCAGTAACATATGCAACAACCTCGCCGCTGAAGGGATAGCCGTTCCTTTCGGCAATGGAAACTTGCACATATAGAACGTTTCCGTTTACTGCTTTGGTCACCGTGAGCTCTATTAAATGCACACTTCGGGAGGCTGTGGATTCAACTTCTGGAGTCTGCATTATAGCACCGCTCGTCCTTGAGTATCCGCCATCGCACGCATGAGAAGGGACGAAATTGAACCCAAACTCGTTAGCTCTGCTAACGGCGTCTTCTGTACTCCACGTATCCTGAAGATGATAAACAACGAAATGTGCCGCGTGGGTATTGTTCTCTGAGAGCTTCCGAATTGTAGATTGCTCATCCTTGCAAGGGTCACACCAAGAGCTCGCAAATATCTCAACAAATACTGAGTGTGTATATGACTGAGACTTGACTGTGCCCACAAACACGTTCTGCGCCAAAATGATAGTCAGAAGAACAGCTATGGATCCACAGATCCTGAAACTCATCATCTTACATATCCTGTCAAAGGTCCTTCGCATAGACATCCATCTTGAGGTAACCCTGGTTCTCTTCTCAGGAGGCACCGCCGAATCATTCTGTAACTTGTGAGAGGTTTTAGGCTTGGTTTCGCTATAAGAATATCTGCATCGTCCTAGTATCTAAGTCTAAAGCGGTATGAGGGCTTACCTGCAGGGTCAAGAGGAAAGATGGACGAGAAGACTCTAACCTGTCTCTCAGATCTGATTCTTGGCGTAGCCGGAGATCGTCACCTAGTCGCGACCATGCTCTATGGATCTAGAGTCGCCGGTTACGCTAGGAAAGACAGCTTTTACGACTGCATGGCAATATGTGAATACCCTGGGGGGACTAGATACCACCACGCTCGATTAGGAGACTCTCAAGTCTCCATCTTGGAGATTGACAACACGCTTTTCTTGCTGGACGTCCAGGTAGGTGCTCTGGGGGAATTTGTGGCCGGGCGGCTTCTCTTTCCCTACCTCGGCTTGAATGGCTCGGACTACCTGACACAGAAAGAAATAGCCATCAAGGAACGAGTAATAAAGGAAGAGACCGAAGAACTGATACGTCATTACGGTGAGGCTTCAAGAGGTCTGGTCATCAACCCCGAGTACTTTGCGCTTTCTCATCTGCTAAGAAGGTCCAGAACCTATCCGCCTCTAAGATACAGCTATCTGAATACCTTCTGCACGGCGCTTCGAGATAGAAACCTAGCCAGAATTATGCCTGGCTACGCACTTGCGGCGAAGTCTCTGATCACACAGAGGCTGCTCTATGACGCTGCGGGCAAGTTGTCCATAAGTGATGAGTTCATTGACAGAACACTCTCTAGAAAAAACAAAGAGGCAGTAGTCAATGTCGTTCAGGTTACTAAGAAGGCTTTGTCCTCATACCTAATGCAAGGAAGAGCAGGCCTGGTCTCTCCAGAACTAATCTCAAGAGAGGTTGCCTCCAGAGTTCGACGGGAACTGTCTTCTAGAGGCACAAAGCCCAGAGTTGAGGACCCAAGCAAATACCTTTTCCTTAATACAGCAAATGGTCTGGTCCCAATGGACGAACGTGGAACAATTAGGGATATTATCTTCAAGATCAGACCTGGCTCTAAGATCACGATAGCTCCTCTTGGAGGCGTTCTGAATGAAGTGTATCTGGTGACAGCGAGCAACGACAAACTGGTAGCAAAGAAGTTCACTGATTGGCATAATTTCAAATGGTTTACGCTAAACCTCGTGACTCTTGGGACGAAGATGTTCTCTGTTTCGGGAAAGGCTAGGCTGTCTAACGAGTTCGGAATGAGTCATCTGCTCAGAAGAAGAGGTATCCACGTTCCAGAAATACTGGGCGTTAGTCTTCCGAACAGAATTCTAGTGGAGAAATATATTGATGGATGCTCCATGGTCGATATTGTCAGGGAAATTGTTGGATCAAGAACTGGCCGAGAGAGTCACTTTGAGGACATTGCACAAATCGGGAAGAACATCGCGAGAATCCATTCCTTGGGTATTCAGCTCGGTGATAGCAAACCTGAGAATTTCCTCAAGGACACTTCTGGAAAAATCTACACAATAGATCTTGAACAAGCAAGGAAAGGCAAAGACTTCGCATGGGATATTGCGGAGTTCCTATACTACTCGGCCCATTATGCAACTTCCCAGAATGAAGGGATTCGTCGTTTGGCAGAATCCTTTGTAAGCGGATACAGCGAGAACGGAGACCTCACCCATCTAAGATTCTCACTATGGGCATTACCCCAAGTCAACTATGCTGTGTCGGAGACGCTGAGAAACTCTACATGATCGTCTTTGATGTGTCAGCTTAAAGGTCAATCAATTCTGAGGCCATGTTGAGAGTCCTGCACGAAGTAGATCTACAGAATGTGTGAACCATAAGATGTCGCAGAGCACGCGCTAGAACGACAATGCTTAACAAGGCTGTCCTTATCTTCATTTGCCAACCAAGTTCCATTTGATGTTGGTCGAAGAAACAAGGATGATTCATTTGAAATCGGTAATCTCGCACCAGAGGATAAGACTTGTCATATTTGATCTAGATGGAACCATAACACGATCTCCGAATGTCTGGAGGCATCTTCACAAGGAACTCGGAACATGGAATTCAGGTAGAATATTTGCACAGAAGTACCTGAACGGCGAAATAAGCTACAGAGAATGGGCCCAGCTGGACTGTAGTCTCTGGAAGGGCACGAGGCTAGAAGAACTTCTCAGAATCACGTCAAGAATTGAATATTATGATGGTGCAGCAGAAACTATTGAGCGCCTTAGAGAAGCCGGAATAAGAGTTGGAATTGTCAGTGCAGGTATTTCATTAGTTGCAGAGAGGGCTGGCAGAGATTTGAATGTGGACTTAATCCTTTCGAACGAGATCTTGATTGAGAACGGAGTGCTAACAGGTAGCATTGAGACCAGAGTGTCCTTAGATGAGAAACCACAGATAATTAAAAGAATTGCTGCTTCAATAGGCCTCACTATGTCTGAAGTAGCCGTCGTGGGCGACAACATCTTTGACATTCCTAGAGACGCCGCCATCAAAATTGCGTTTAATCCCACAAGCAAAGAAGTCGAAGAAGCTGCCGATTTCGTAGTTAGGGATGAAGATTTGAGAAAGGTATTGCCATTGATAATCTCAGAGGGTGCCAGCTGATCGATTTACTAGAGAAGGACACACGTCAGGCAATCATTTTATCGAACACTCCAAGTGGCATATGAGGCCGAGGCTTCCGTCTTATGTACTATCGGATGGAAATAGACAAGGAAGGGTTGGTTGTTATTGAACGCCCTCTATTCAAATCCAAAAGAATCCGCTTTGATGAAATATCTTCCCTCGAGATCTATTGCAAGAGCATCGTTCCACCATTGGTTTCGGCCACATTCATTTTGATCGCACAAGGGATTTTGCTCACTACGGGTCGTGGCTTGATTACTCTCATAAGTATGCCTTATTCGAGCCAATTGATTCTGACAGCCCTGAACATGCCTACTATCTTATGTATCTTGGTAGCACTTGTTAGAGTAAAGTATGTGACTCTTAGAATATGCTTTCAAATGGGAGATCGGCCCTTGGTCTTGCATTACGTATTGCGCTCTGTGGGGGAGAAGTTTGTGCGCCAGTATTCGAGAGTTCGTGACTCGACAGAAACGTTGGAGATAACAGATTGAATCAGAGAATCACAAAAGGAATGGCCGTTCTATTGTGGCTGGATAACAGGAGGAAATGGCTGGTCGAAGTATCTGACGGAAAGGAATTCCACACTCACAAGGGAATTGTCAAACTAGATGAGCTCATGGACAAGTGTTACGGTGATGCCATTACAACTTCAAGGGGTCAGAGATTGTACGCATTGAAGCC
>JAPKYM010000308.1 GCA_026394315.1 Candidatus Bathyarchaeota archaeon
ACGCGAGTGAAGTTGCCTGCGAATATGTCAGGATGGTATTGTGTGTGAACAAGATCGAAATCTCTGAGTAGCTTGCCGCTTCTGGCCATGAATCCGAAATGCCGCAAGAAAGGAACGCTTGAACCTGCAAACTCTACCTTGGAGACGTTGATGGGAGATAGATCTTCCATTGCTTCACGTACAAAGACTTGAACTTTCAAGCCTCTGTTGACGAGCCTCTTGGCGAGCTCTCTAATGTGGATGGTCTGCCCTGAACCCTTATGGAGAGTCGTCCGCACTATAGCTACCCGCAAGAAT
This sequence comes from Candidatus Bathyarchaeota archaeon, assembly GCA_026394315.1. Classification (GTDB taxonomy): domain Archaea; phylum Thermoproteota; class Bathyarchaeia; order 40CM-2-53-6; family RBG-13-38-9; genus JAPKYM01. The sequence goes on from JAPKYM010000308.1 coordinate 298, forward strand.
TGTCCGCCTTGTGGCGCCTGTTCATTCGAGCTTACTGAAAGACATGAATGAATTGTATACCCCTTAATCAGCTTTAACTAGAATCATGAGTCCACTTCCAGGAGGACTCTAAGCGCGCGCCAGAAAACCATAGCACTACTACTCGTGGAAGTGTCAATAGGCTTCCTCAGAAAACGGGCTGCTTAAGAGGATAGCGCGCGTTAGAAAGAAAGTTAACCCTACGCATTTCTCAACCGCTTGAACACATAGGGGTAGGACAACCCCCACTATGAATGCAGTAACGAAGAGCCTCCTAACATCATCCGGAACCTCGGCCATCTCTCGGATCGATCCTGTCCGAGCGATCTTCGTAATCAGGTCGCGACTATAGAAGCCTCCTTCACTGGCAAGTCTTTCAAATTCTGAGTTGACTTCTGTGAGTTGGGTTCCTTCCATCACATTTCGAACAAACGCTATGGCGAATAGAGGCTCTATTCCGCTACTGACTCCTGCGAGGATTCCTATGGTACCGGTGGGGGCGATAGTAGTTACTGTAGCATTCCTCATAGCCGCATATCCTTTCTCCTGCCAGATGCTTCCCTCAAAATTCGGAAATGATCCTCTAGAATCGCCCATATCAATTGAGGCTTTGTGCCCTTCGTCGCGTATGAATTTCATGATCTTCTCAGCAAACTCGAGGGCGTCATTGGAGTTGTAGGGGATTCTTAGTCTAATGAGAGCATCTGCGAAGCCCATAACCCCAAGCCCAATCTTACGGTTCCCTTTGGTGACCTTCTCAACCTCAGCTGTGGGGAACTTGTTGACGTCAATCACATTATCGAGAAAGTGGACGGATTCTCTCACGGTTTCCCCAAGCTTCTTCCAGTTCATGTTCTGACCTTCAACAAATTTCGCCAGATTTATGGATCCCAGATTGCAGGATTCGTTAGGGAGGAGGGGTTGCTCCCCACAAGGATTGGTACTCTCTATGGTTCCGACGTGGGGCGTGGGGTTCCGCCTGTTGATCTCGTCAATGAATATTAGGCCTGGATCTCCTGTCTTCCAGGCTGATGTCACGATTAGAGCCCACAAGTTTCTGGCATTGATCTTCCTTGTCGCTGTTTTGGTTCGCGGGTTAATCAACTCGAAATCCTTGCCGCCTTTCACAGCTTCCATGAAAGTGTCGGTTACCGCGACTGAGAGATTGAAGTTAGTCAGGAAATCCTCTTTCTCCTTGGCCGTAATGAACTCGATAATGTCTGGATGGTCGACTCTGAGGAGGGCCATGTTTGCGCCTCTCCTTCTTCCACCCTGCTTAATCACGTCAGTCGCCGTATCGAATACGCGCATGAAGGATATTGGTCCAGAGGCTATGCCACCGGTTGAGTCTACAGAGTCTCCTCTCGGCCTGAGCCTAGAAAAAGAAAATCCTGTCCCTCCTCCAGTCTGATGGATGACTGCCATGTCCCTCACGGTATTGAATATCCCAACAATTGAGTCATGAACGGGAAGAACATAACACGCGGCCAATTGCCCCAGTCTTGTGCCAGCGTTCATTAGGGTCGGCGAGTTTGTGAGGAATTCAAGATCAGAGATGAGATGGTAGAATTCCTGCTCATGTTTGGCCATTCTCTCCGGGGTTTCGTATCTAGTGTCTGCAGAAGCGATTGCCTTGTCTATCCTGTTGAACTTCTGGCTGTGAGTCTCTATTACTCTGCCCGTTGCATCCTTGATAAGGTACCTACGCTCCAAAACGCTTACGGCATTCACTGTGAGTTTTAGCTCGTCCTCAACACCGAAGAACCTCTTGGCCTCACGGATCTCAGCGCGTTTCTTCCTGTATAGAATATACGCCTTGGCAACTTCCGGTAGGCCCTGCTCCATAAGGGCCCTCTCGACAAGATCTTGAACGTCCTCAACACCAGGGATATTACGTTCGAAATTCCTCTTAATCTCTTCAATGACGACTCGGGTAACCTCGCGCGCTGCATCACCGTCGTGGGCCGAGACGGCGTTCATGGCCTTCTCTATTGCAGTTTTGATCTTGACCGGCTCGAAATCAACAACTCTGCCATCGCGTTTCCGAATCTTTGTTGGTTCAGAGGCCTCGGACATTGACTACCGGAAAGTAATTGAATGGACTTGACTTATAACCTATTAGCGGACGACATCCAGCTATCTAAATGACAGGTAATCCCTTTTGCGGCTTCACCTGATATATGATTGAAAAAGTGTTCTATGCTAGCGCTTCAATTTGATAATTTCTAGAGCACTTAGCGCGCGCCAGTCTCTATTAGTTAACGTAGAAAGAAAAGCGGCGGCGATAGGGCCGCACACTCTGTCATGTGGAGAACTAGTAGATCAAGTCTAAACCTATCTGCTTGAATACAATCTTGTGAGACTGGTCAGGTTAGAGCTCCTGGAGCTTCACTCGGCGTAAACGTTGCTTCAGGGGGAAGAGTGGTTGTCTCAGGCGGAGGAGTTTCAAGCGGGGCCGGTTGGATCTCAGGCGGTTTAGGTTTTGCTTTGGCCTTTGCTCGTTTCTTGGGCTTTGCCTTCTTCTCAGGTATAGCCTTCTTCTCAGGTTTAGCCTTCTTCTTCGTCTTCTTCT
>JAPKYM010000038.1 GCA_026394315.1 Candidatus Bathyarchaeota archaeon
ACTCTTCCTCCTGATAATCATTCTAATTCAATCGTTTCCTATCCATAACGTTGCAGGCCAAGCTAGTCTCAAACCCACCAAAGGTTGGGGCATGTTCTTCGACACTACAGGTAATGTGAACATCACCATTACTGATCCTGGTGTGGCGGTTAGAGTTGATGTCCCAAGAGAGTTCCTCGAAGGGGTGGTGGCAAGAAGCAATCGTCAGGCTGTTAACGACACTCACTTCATAAAGTCAGACATCACAAACGACTACTACTATTACTCGATCATCGACCAGTCAGAATACTACCCGTACGGCGACAACTCCCCCTTCTCTGTCGAGATACAGAAGCAGCCAGATTACTCAGGCCCCAACTGCTCAGCAGTATACACCAACTTTACGGCTCCCAGATTCATCTTGTTTGAGAACTTGGAAGCCCCAGGAATATCCGGAATCTACAACTTCACCATATACATAGCCAGACAGGTGGACAGCAAAGGCAAACCGATCTTCCCAACCCTTCCAGACAAATTCTTCCCAGTCCAAGTCAGCATGAGAGAGGATCCCGGCCACATCTACGGATACATTGTCGATGACAAGGCCAAGAAGTACATTAAGACAAAGGGAGTAGTCTACGCGAAAGAAATCGACACCAGACAGATAGGAAGAGCATTCGTAGACCCAACAACAGGCTTCTTCAACGTAACCGGACTCTACGCTGGCACCTACAGTCTTGAGGGTTCAGCTGGAGTCTATCCTGACACCGGTTTTGCCTATGCACCAACTGAAACTACATTTACCTACTCTGTGGGCAAAGGCGCGGGCACAAACGTGTTCAATGTTACTTTGAACCGCGGATCCGTAGTTAATGGAAGTATAACCTACGTTAACCAGCTAGGCACAGCCATCACTCCATTGAGTTCTCCCTACCTGAACGCCTTGGGATTCAATGGGCTCAACTACACCGTTGAGGCCTACGATGCTTCAGGCAAGATAGTAGCCTCAAGAATTTACCAATCCCAGAACCTACCAACCGAATTGTACTCTCTGACAACCAGAAATGGCTCCAAGTTTGTCGGTTACCCAGCGCTTGGCACTGAGTATGCAGGATTCGGAGTGGGAACCTTCACTATCAAGATCTGGGTATTTGGCTTCAGACTACCAGCAACCCCAATCCAAGTCAGTACGGCTTTCTATGGCCAGCAAATCGATATCGGAGATTGCAGGCTGCCCTACGGAGGGGTCATATCGGGAAGCATAAGGTTGAAGAACGGCCCCTCAGGATCTCCGGAAACACCAAGACAGGGAGAAGAGAGATCTTTCGGGTCAAGCACTGGCAAATTTTTCGGAGGCAATATTCTTGTCGAATTGTACAATACGGAGGGAGCCTTGAAAGGTCTGGTCGTGCTGAATAGGACTGCGCCCAACGGAACCGTCACTTATGCTGACTACTCCTCTGGCGAACAGACCCCACTATTGAGATTCTACATACTGGGATTCAGCGAATACTATAACAAATCCTATTCAGGCTCCTGGACAGTCGGTTCATACCCTGGACCAAGCCCCTGGGATTACGGCCTCGATGCAGGAACATACTACGTACGAATATGGATCAGAGGCTACGTGCAGGAGCAGATCCAGACCTTCTCGGTCTCGGATACGGGCAACACTACGGTAGCCGTCGACCTGCGCAGAGGCGGATCAACCGAGGTCACAGTGAGATCCGTCGTCGTCAGACCTGGGACGAGATGGCCACAGCAGCCTGTGAACTGGCGTTTCCTAGGATTGTGTCCAGCTCCAGGGCTACGTGTCTATTTCTATTCCTCTTCAGGCTTGGAGGTCGGATATTCAGAGACTATTCTCAGCCCAGACAGTCTGGGTGTGACCAACAACACAGCATTCCTAGGTTTTTCCGGAGATAACTGGTCGATAGAAGATATCATATATCGTGGATTCACCCCCAGCAGTCTGACCTCAGGCGACTATGCAGTGAAAGCTTACACTTACGGATACATACAGGCAGAAGATATCTCAATATCAATCTCTCTGACCCCATTCTCTCCAACGCATGTGAGGACCGGTTTCCCATTGTTGATCGGATGCAGAATACACGGTGCAGTCACTCTATTCATGAACGGGGGAATCGTAGGACTGACTGAGAATGTCACAACTAGGACTCAAGTTGCTTTGAACGGAATGATCAAGGGAACAGATGCCGTGGATGTCCTCAATGGCTCTGCAGGCTCCAGATTTTGGATATGATCGCAGATTCAGACAGACTTCACTTGTGACCGCTAATTTGGGAGAGCTCGGCTGGGAGTTGGAGGTCTTCTTCTCCCTTGAAAGGATGATAAAGATCCGCGGAGTCATTGTAGATGTCACAAGTGAACCGCGCTGGGGCGCGGTTCCTTTGGTCTGGGCTTCAGCAACAGTGAACACGCAGACCTCCTACTCTTACGACGGAGACTTCTACATACACCTACCTGCAGGAACCTACAATGTTACAATCACATGCCCAGGATACAAGGATACTTGGAGAATCGCTTCAACTAACGACCAAGCGAGTGTCGGAACGATCTCAGTGGTGCCCTCAGGTGCACCCTTTCCTTGACTGATTCCGAGAACAAATAGCGCGCGCTCCTACAGCAACAGCTGACGAACTCGACCGAACCGGAGATCTTAGTGCAAACCTAGAAATGCCAATACTCCATAAGAGAATTTCATAAATCCTCTTGAGAAATACACCTCGACCACAGCTGAAAGAAAGAGAATTACGAGCAAGAAGAGAAAAGACCCAAAGTACTCTCTCTTGGATATCTTTCTCCAAAAAGCAGAGAACCTCGCCTCAGGATTTCTGAGCCAGGCATCTCTCATGATAATTCCCGCTGATGCTGCGAGCAATATTCCATAAGTCTCCAAGAACCCGTGGGGAATGAAGTAAAGGATGAGCTGGAATAATCCGGGAAATGAGTACTCATTCAGAACGTAGGCCAAGAAAAACCCGAAAACAACAGCGCCGTAGACGAAGACAACAGATACGGAATAAATCGTCAGTGTAAAATGGATCTCCTGGGCGAGTCTCTGCGCGAAGTCTCCAGACTTAAATGGACGCTTGCTTCTGTAAACCAATGTATGGTACATCAGAATCAAAGGAAGAAGCGTGAGCAGCAACGTTATTGAGAAATTCCTAGAGAATATTGCCAACACCAAACCGGCCTTTCCGAATGCTCCAGCGTGGGTCGTCGTGAGTCCTGAAATCTGTCTCACCTGGTAGGAATACCAGGCTTCACCGACACCGCGTAGGAGAAGGACAATAAAGAAACCCATTGCCACACCTGAAAAGAAAGATTTCAGACTTAGGCCGGGAACTTTAAGAAAAGGGGTCATTGCAGACCTATCTCATAACAAGGGCTACTAATCCAGCAACTGGCCAAAGTAAGATATCTCCTATGAAAGCATTCAACAAAAGGGCCAGCAAAGAACAGAACAGGAGAGGGATCCCTGGGGAAACCCACACATCTTTCCGTTCGCCATCGATCGGAGACGTTTCCAGAACTTCTACAAGACGGTCCCGATCCTCAGTGACATCCGTAAAGAGCTTCAGCCTTCTTTGTGGTACATTATTAGCAACCGTGATCTCCTCCATGGGGTAAAGATGCACTTTGTCACGCAGAACATTGAGATCGGTCTTGTATCCAGTCAGTAAGGCCGCAATCTTCTCAATAGAGCGGATCTCTCCCAAGCCTTCGAATAATCCACCCCTTCTTCCAAGCATCCAAACCAGATTCCTACCAAGGCAGTACAAAATCATCGATACAGAAAGCAAATAAGCATTGTAGAGCACTCCAACAGGGAATATAGGACTCGAATTCAAGAGAGAACCAAGCGGTAAAGGATTGGTAGGAAGAGCCACACTCAGACATATGAATGCCTTGAGATCAGCTCCGCCAAACAGACCGACATAGAATATGACGGCAGAGATAACTACCGTTGCAACGACAGAGACGGAATAAATAAGCGCCAGATGAGGATTCAACATCAACCTAAGTCCTAGAAGCAAAGCTGCCAGTGGCATATAGATCATCCAGATCTTGTCGGATGCCTCTCTAGTCTTGAGATCGCTGTAGGAAGCGCAGCCCAAGAGTGCCACGGACAATAAGAAAGCCAGTAGATTCAGACTCTCAAAACTTAGCAAGAGCTGAGCCTCGTAGTCAGTCTCATCTATGTAAGCGGTATCGGATCAGATACCCATTAACGCACTCCAGACTGATACCCCTTTTGTTAATGCGCTTCAAGTCTGCCACGTAACAGGATTACCCAGTCTGCTCATATGTCACAGACATATCTGATTGACCACCCTAACACTCCGGTAAGACCGCTCCCTAGCCGTTCGACGGCGTATTCTCTAGAAGACTGTTTCTTCCGCGAATACGGTGATTCCTGAGCTGTCTATCTTATACGGCCTAGGCTGAACATCAGCAGCCGTCACTCTCATCTTCTTAACCCGCAGAACTCGGGCCAGACCCTTGCCGATCTGCTTGCTCTGCAGTGATATCACACCCTGAGAGAGGTACTCTTCTTCAATAGGATTATCATACTCAGAAGAACCGGCCTCCATGGTCGTAATGCAAGTTGCTCCAGTAGCTGACAAACTCTCAATCAGGTCCAGGTAGGCGTTACGTCGGTCGTATGGGTCATGATACTGAAACATAAGAGCTGCAAGCGGATCTACGACTATTCTTTCCGCTTTTGCAGATTCCGCCAACTGCTCCAAGGTATTTATCAAACCCAGCATTGAGAACTCTCTTCTACCGACGATATACTTGCCGATCTTGACGTCCCCGGGAGAACGACGGATAGGCGATGCATCCAAGAACGTAAATTTGCCATTTTTTTCAAGGTCAGGGAGATTCCATGAAAAACGGTCCATAGCTTGGGATATGTGTTTCTTATTTTCCTCTAGAGAAGCGAAGATCCCATTCTGTCCGTACATTCTTATTCCATTCACAAGAAACTGCGTAGCGAATATGGTCTTTCCAGTTCCCGGGCCGCCGACAAGAAGGATAATCCTTCCTTTCGGTATCCCGCCCTCGATCATCTTGTCCAATC
>JAPKYM010000013.1 GCA_026394315.1 Candidatus Bathyarchaeota archaeon
ATTCAATTGAAAGTTACCTGGACGTTAACAATTTCGAGGTGTTAACTGATGCCAAGACTAAGGCTGCGGAAAAGCAGTTTGACGCTAAGGGCTGTGGCGTGGAGTGGTTCGGGAGTGCATTTAACATGATGCCTCGTGGAGCGATGGGCTATGAGTGGGTAATGCGTAACGTTGACGTTACGGTCTGCATAGCACGGGAAGCACGGGGCGGGTCAATCATGCCTGAAGTCTATGTTACCTTTAGCAGTCAAAACCTCTGGACAAAGGGACTTGACGGAGGGGCCATGACGTTTAAACGGTGGCTTTCAGGGTGGGCGGTGATTAAGGATACCAAAATTTCAAGGGTTGACCTCTGCGTAGACCTGGCTATGCCGTTTCCTAAGCTCGATATTCAGAATGAAATCGTATCAAGGGCGCGGTCAAAAGTAGAATATTGCGAGCTTGTGAAGGTAGAACACTACGTGAGCTGTAGGCGTGATACCGGATATAAGTTTGGGTCTGGTGACTTGTGCGCTCGGTTCTATGACAAAACGTTTGAAGTCACGGTTTCACAAAAAGAATGGATGCGTGAAGTCTGGATGGCTGAAGGTTGGGACGGTGAAACTCTGGTAATCCGATATGAGTTTCAATGTCGCCGGAATTTTCTAAAGGAAATGAGTGTAAATACCTTTGAAGATTTGAAGGAACGGCTAGCTGATATATGGCGATACTGTACTGGTGACTGGCTGAGGGTCTGTGACAAGGGTTCAACTACAAATCAATCGCGCTGGAAATCAAAGGACTACTGGGTACTGATTCAGCAAAGCTTTAGCCTGTTCGGTCAAGCTTATGGCGTACTTCGCATGAAAGCCGAGCAAGTTCGATATGACCATCTGTTTAGGCAAATTCGGGGCTGCGCGGTGTCTGGCGTGGCTGCTCTTGGTTCGGGTCTTGGCGCGGCTAGGGGTATATTCAAGCTAAGAAAGGACTTGCTGGCTATGCTGCAATCTGAGGACTTTCTTACTGATGTGGCAAAGCGTCGAGGGGCAGCAGCCAATATGGGAAAGCCGGATACTCGACTGGTGGATGCGGCTATTGAAATGGGCGGTGGAAAACTATTGACAAATTGAAAACCAAGTTGTACAATATGTACAATTAGTACAATATGAGATAAGGAGATGGTAAATGAAGAAGTACACAATAGAAGTAGATGAAGAGGTGTATCAATTTCTTAAAAGCAAGGCCGATGTATTTGTCGATAGAGACGCTAATTCTGTTTTGAGAAGACTATTACTGGGAAAACAGATAAATAATTCAATTAGTGTTGAAGCTGCGATTGGGTTACCTGATTTACCGAAAGCGATACCAGATACTTTAGTTCAACTGTTTGAGGTGGTCTATTTGGTAAAAAAGGGGGAAGACAGAGTGAATGCAGTAAAAATAGTAGCAGAAAGGCATCATATAAAAATTCCGACAGTGGCAGACAAATATATTAGGGGACTGGGCAAGAATACCAATCAATTCGACAGAATGTTGGAAGAGAGCGGATACAATGAATTAGAGCAATTATTGAAAGAGAAATTCCCCGGACATAAAAATGACGTTGAGGAGTTTTTCAAGAATCAAATAAGGGCAAAATAGGAGAGAGAAATGAAAAGCGCTATTTACTGCCGCGTATCAACTGAAGGCCAAGAGCAAGATGGGACAAGTCTGCAAACGCAGCTTGAAGCCTGCCGGAAGTATTGCCAGGCTAGGCAGTACGAAGTCGGGCATGAAATAAGCGAAGCCTGGTCGGGACTATCTCTTGAACGTCCCAAGCTGACCGAACTTAGGGAAATGGTGCGCTCAGAAAAGATAGACACAGTGGTAGTTTATAGCCTTGATCGCTTATCTCGTGACCCTGTACACGGCGTTATTCTCATGCAGGAACTT
>JAPKYM010000120.1 GCA_026394315.1 Candidatus Bathyarchaeota archaeon
AGACGGCGCCAGAAGCATCAGAATAATGGGCAAGTCCTATGATGTGAACGCCCGAATAGAGGCTGTGGAGGCCTTTTCGGCACACGCAGACCAATTCGAGCTACTAGACTGGCTTAGGGGTTTCAAGAAGTTCCCCAGAAAAGTATTCGTGAACCACGGCGAAGCCGTCGCTGCTAACACACTGGCGCAGAAGATCCACCAAGAATTCAGCGTGGAAGTTCACATTCCCAAGATTGGGGATACTTTCGAATTGAGTTGAGCGGGCGCTAGAACCTATCGCAAACGCTCTGACGTCTACAAAGCAGCTGGAGATACGTTCTCCTGAGTTATCACTTTTTTTACCTTGGGTTTCTTACCGCAACGTCCCTTATGCCGTCGCAATCTCCCCTCAGCTATGAACTTGTGGCATTTTGGGCAAATCGGCAAGCTATTCACTTCTAGCGCGCGCTGGATGTTTTCCCTTACTTTGTCTTATTCTCTATTACCTTGGGTGCTTCACGTTTCTTCTTTAAGCTAAAGAATATGGCTGCGGCTGCAATGATCACCAGCCCAGCTGTCAGGATCGCGATATTAGGGCCCATTCCGGTCAGCGCTTGTTGTTGTGTTGACGTTTCCGTGGGTGTAGTCAATGTAGAAGGGGTCGTTACAGTCGATGGTGTGGTTGGTGATGGTGGAATCTCAGTTGTGGAAGAAGTCCACGGTGTCAATTCACCTTCTGTCTCGTACGATGCGCTTACATCATCCAAGAGTGCGGCGACGACAAAGCCTATCTTCTGAAATCTTACTGCCACAAATTCAATGGTCATGGAAGTTATCGTCTTGGGATCAACGATAGGATATGCGATCTTGAAATCCTTGATGAGATTACGCTCTATATGGGTCCATCTGTAGGGCAACATGTTAGGGATCAAAATGTTTGTTACGTTCTCTGTCTTCTTGTCTGGTTGGGGGAACCCGTAGTAGATAGATTCTTTCGGATCCCAGGCAATATTGTATGCTATGGTCTTCGGCCCCATCTTGGTAGAATAGTAGATTATCAGGGCAATGTCCGTTCCGAAGTTCTCGCTTCCTGTAACCCTTCCTAAGTAAACCCAGAAACTTAGATTCAAATTCGTAACCGGAGGCAGTTGGATCGTCTGACGGACACCACGGCCAGTACGAGTCTGATTCACATCCAAAAGGCCGACGTCAACTGAGTATTTCCCGTAATGTGATTTTGAATCATTGATCGTTGCAGGCCGGTCATACTCAATGTAGTAGCTGAAAGGTGTCCAATTCTCCAGGCCATCTTCGAACCCACCGTTCTTTACCACCTCTATCCTCTTACCTGTTGAAGGCGTTATCAGAAATGAGAATGAGAGTGTTACCGCCAATACTAAAAGGATGGCACTCGATGGAGCAGCTTTCATCGCTTGATCATTCTCCAGTTCCGGTTTTCTTTCTGAGCACGAATATGGCTGCTATTACGATCACTGCAACCAGACCGAGAACCAGAAGCGGCCATTGATCCATTGTAGGCTGTGTAGGGGGAACGGTGGTTTGTTGTGTGGGTGTTACAGATGGTGTTGTGGGCAGGGTCTGAGGCGGGGAGGCAGTCTCCCCTGGGGTTCGTTTGAGTGTCTCGCGTTCGCATGTTAGGCTGAAGTCGTCCC
>JAPKYM010000068.1 GCA_026394315.1 Candidatus Bathyarchaeota archaeon
AAGAAGAAGAGAGAACCGGGAAAACCACTAGGAATAGACATGTATGAACTCACTGCTGAAGAGAAGAGAGAATATGGTGTTGGGGAACTGCCTACTACGCTAAGAGATGCTGTGGAGCAGTTGACAACAGATGAGGTTCTGCAGAGAGCCCTGGGAAGTCACATATACGACAGCTTCTTGGATCTCAAGATCGAGGAGTGGAACCAATTCTGCCTCTATGTCACGCCGTGGGAGATTATGAAGTACCTCGATTATTAGTGGAGGTGAATAGGAATGGGTGTTCATAGAGTCACAAGTGAAGCTGCAAGAGCCTACGCTGCCAGAGAGAGAGCCATAGGCAACGGAATAACCACACTTGGTTTTGCAGCTGAAAGCGTATCCAAACTTGACAAGAAGATTCTTGAGAAATGTGGGGACCTAGCTGCTGAGATGCTGCCATATTCTCCCGGTTATGTGGGGAAAACAATGTTGATTATTGCAAGACTACTCTGGGCTTTATCTTCGACTCCTGAGAAAGCGACGAAAGTAGTATCGATAGGAGAACTTGAGAAAAAGATAGATGAAATACGAAAGGCTCTTTCGGCATGATGCTTCAATGCCAAATGTCCCAAACATCAAAAGCATTCTGGGATTGCTGGAGCCCTATGATCCAGGGTCCTTCCCTGAAGACATAGCAGTAAGATACGGAATCCCGAAAGAGGCTGTAGTAAACCTCGCCTCAAATGAGAGCCCCTATCCCCCTCCAAAGAGTCTCATCAGAAAGGTGGCGAAAGAACTCGAACGCGTCAATCGATACCCAAACCCCTCCTACAGGAGACTGAAAACAGCTATCTCCGAATATGTCGGCCTGCCTCCTGAAAGAGTGGCTGTAGGGAATGGCTCCTCAGACCTCATAGATTTAAGCTGCAAGATTACACTCAGTCCACTCGAAAAGGTAGTCTTGCCTATACCAACATATGCTCTATACATGTTGTCATCAATGGTCTGGGAGGCAAGCATAACATATGTGGACACTGAAGATTCCAACTTCACTGTAAAAGCAGAAAGAATGATGCCTCATTTGAAAGATGCGAGGCTGGTCTTTATCGGATCACCAAGTAATCCAACCGGGATGAGCGTAGATAAGGAGGAGTTAGGAGAGATGCTGAAGTCAACTGATGCGACCTTCCTGGTTGATGAGGCTTACTTTGAGTTCTCTGGAATGACTATGGCCGAGCTTTTGGAAAACCATGATAACTTGATCATTATCCGTTCAATGTCCAAGTACTTTTGTCTCGCCGGACTTAGGGTTGGATACGCATTATCGAATCCCACAATCATACAGAGCCTTGAGAAAGTAAGATTACCATTCAACATCAACAACCTGGCCGGAACAGCGGCGATCCAAGCCTTGAAGAATATTGACTACTTCAGAAAGCTCGGTCAAAAGATAATCTCCGAGAGGATTCTCTTGAAAAAGGAGTTAGAGACGACTGGCTTGAAGCTTTTCCCTTCAGATGCCAACTTCCTAATGGCTAAGTTGCCGGAAGGCTACGACGCTGACGAGTTCACGCAGGAGTTGGCAAGTCAAGGAATTATCATAAGAAGTCTAAAGAACATCTTGGGTCTTTCCGGCCAATACGTTAGAGTGACCGTTGGGACTAGACAAGAGAATAGAAGACTCACTGGGGCGTGCAAGACTATCCTCTCGGAACACGTACGCCATCCATAGATTCTGGCGAGTCTCCAACATGTGTAACTGAGATAGATACTTACTCTCTAGTAGGCGTAGAGCTTTTCGTACGGTCTATCGGAATTTGGCGTTATCTTCAGGAACTCAGAGTCTATGATCTTCCGTGGGTCATAATCAAAGTGTCTGCTGAAATCTTCTATGAGCGGTTGAAGCATCGAGATATCTTGATCTGTAATCTCTTTGACAACAGCTTCTTTTCCGAGGCCGGATATTTCACCGCGAACGTAGATTCTTCCACCATGCATCCCGGTCCCAACATGTGAGAGTCTGTGAATTTTGTCATGTTCAAGATTCAAGCCCAAGAGAACTATGATGCCGCCCGCCATATATTCAGCCAAGAAGTCGCCTGGAGTTCCTCCTACAACCATCGCCGGTATCTGACTGCCGTACTCTTTCATGTGGATCCCAGCTCTGTACCCGACATTTTCCTTTATGAAAAGCCTCCCGCCACGCATTGCATATCCAGGTATATCGCCCACAGACCCATTTACAACGATCTCGCCACTATTCATTGTGTTCCCGCATCCGTCTTGAGCATTGCCGCAGACGTGGATTTTCGGGCCATCCATGAAGGCTCCAAGGTCATTGCCTGGGGTTCCAGAGATTACGATCTCTATATTGCCTCCAAGCGAGGTCCCAATGTACCTCTGGCCTTGGACATTGTAAAGTTCGATTCTCTTGACCCCAGAGGCCACAAGATCTCTGAGAATCCTGTTAAGCTCTCGGTACCGCAGCCCTGAAGAGTCTACTCTTGCAATCTCATTATCTACCGTGCATCTTGAAGAGCGTATCTTAGCGAGATCTGCATTGTTGATCGAGGGGTTTGCCACCGCATACATCTAACTTCTCTCCTGCATCAGTCACCGGCCAACCTGACACCCAATATCTTCAGTTCGGCATCTGTCAAGCTCACGCCTCTCAGTGCAAGCCTGTTTCCTCTGAGACTCTCGATGGCATTGATACCCATGCCTCCCATCATCTCCTTCATTTCTAAGCTCCAACCCCTCAGGAGGTTGACAAGCCTCTCTGTTGCGATATCAGGGTTGATTCGTTTTGCTATGTACGGATCCATTGTGGCGATGCCCCAGGGGCATTTACCTGTATGACATTTCTGGCAGACGGTGCATCCCATGGCGACCAGGGCGGCTGTGGCTATGTAGACCGCGTCGGCTCCCAGAGCGATGATTTTCACGACATCCGCACTGCTTCGAATTCCTCCAGCAGCAACTATCGCGGCACGGTTCCTGATACCTTCTTTTCTAAGCCTCTGATCTACAGAGGCTATCGCGAGTTCGATGGGTATTCCCACATTGTCGCGGATGACTTTTGGTGCAGCTCCTGTTGCACCTCTCACTCCATCTATCGCTACTATGTCTGCCCCCGCACGAACTATGCCGCTGGCGATCGCTGC
>JAPKYM010000172.1 GCA_026394315.1 Candidatus Bathyarchaeota archaeon
AATGGGGGTGGGGAAGACCTTAGTAGGGATCGGGACATCCCATGTAATAGGTGCGAAGACAATTCTTGTCTGCTGTCCGCCCCATTTGACAAAGAAGTGGGAACGTGAAGTAAGGGTTGCTCTGCACGACGTAGATGTGGTCCATCTTAGGGACATTGCCGATATGTATGGGCTGGAGAAGGCTTATTTTCATAACGGTAGGCGAAGAGATAAGCCACTATTCTGTATAGTCAGCAGAGAGAGGGCGAAGCTCGGCTTTAGATGGAAAGCGTCTGCCGTTGTGAGAAAGCTGAAAGATTCTCAGGCGACGATCGGTGTGAAGCCCAGGAAAGGAGCCCCCCTTCGGGAGAGAGTGAGGTGTATCCCAACGTTAGAGATCCTGAGTTGCCCGAGGTGCGGTCACCATTTGGTAGATGATGAGGGGATTTATCAATCTTGGGTTGACTTGAAAAGGAAAAGGGGTAAGTGCAGTAAGTGTGGCGAGAGTCTATGGATGGCAGACAAGAACGGAGTCCACAGGTATCCGATTGCTGAATACGTAAAGAGGAGATTGTCTAATAAGTTCGCCATGTTAGTGACTGACGAATCACACGAATTTAAGGGGAAGCATTCCAGTCAAGGCATTGCAGCCGGTATGTTAGCATCGTCTGCCAAGAAAACTGTGGCGTTAGTAGGAACGCTGTTTGGTGGATATAGCAGAACGTTGTTTTATATTCTCCACCGCTTTACGCAGGGGTTTCACAAGGATTTCCATTACGACGATGAGTGGAAGTGGATCAATCAGTATGGAATCGTTGAGAAGGTGACAAGAAGGAAGCTGGATGCAGATTACGACGATAACCTGATGAGCAGGGGGAAAAAGCATTCGACGACAATCAGGGAGAGACCAGGGATTAGCCCTGTGGTGTTGCCGAAGTATTTGCTCGAGCGGTGCATCTTTTTGAGGTTGGCTGATATAGCGGTAGCGTTGCCCAAATACGATGAGTTCATCGTTAGCCTGGACATGGAGCCCGAGCAGAAGCAAGGATACGAAGAATTCCAGTCTGATTTGATAACAGCATTGCATGAGTGTTTGAGGCGAGGCGATAAGTCGATGCTGTCGAAGTATCTGCAGGGGCTGCTCTGCTATCCAGAACAGCCATGGACCGGAGAGGTTGTTAGGAACAAGCGTGATGAGATTGTTGCGATGGCCCGGAAGTGTCCAGAGGAGAGAACGTATCCGAAAGAACAGGAGCTTGTTGATATTATCAAAGGTGAGAAAGCACTTGGACGAAAGGTGCTGGTTTACTGTTCGCATACGAACACAAGAGACATGACGGAGCGGTTGAGGAACCTGATCGATTTTCAGACGATCGTGTTTCATGAGATTGAGTATTCAGTGTATGTGTTAAGGCAGGCTTCGAGAAGATCGTGGAGAATTGGTCAGAGTAAGCCGGTGAAGGTCTATTATCTTATTTACGGTGGCACCATTCAGGAGAAGGGCTTGAAGTTGATTGCACAGAAGTTCAAGACCAGCCTGGCGATTGAAGGAGAGCTGCTTGATGATGGACTGTCAACGTATAACACCGAAGGTGGAGACCTGTATTACGACCTCGCCCGGTCGATTGTATCTGGAATTGACGACGTGAAGGGAAGCCTGGATGCGATATGGGCAGAAGTCAGGGCGAGGGAGAAAGATTTGCTTAACGCTGCCTTTGCCGGAGAGCCCGTGACAGAGGAACAGGTAAGAGAGGTGGTTGATGCTGCGACGAAGCTTCCAGAGCTGGTTGTCAACACGCTTTATGACGATATGTGGAAGAAGGTGATGGAAGCAAAGGGGAAGAGGACGACGAGGGAGAAGAAGGTGGATGAGAGGCAGTTATTTCTTTTTCAATAAGTATGCCGATTGCATTTTAAAAAGTGGTGGCACAACTTTTGCAATTTGAGGATTGGGTTGTTGTGTGGTGAGAGAGGATCAACGCGAACAACGCCATAAAGATAATTAGGT
>JAPKYM010000284.1 GCA_026394315.1 Candidatus Bathyarchaeota archaeon
AAGTCTTCGCAACGGTTTACAAAGAACACAAAGACACGAACGTTCCCGGGAGAGGAACTGAAGAGATGAAGACTAATGATGTGACAGGCAGGTTCAGGCCCGGTGAAGTGGGATTCTCCGTCGAC
The DNA here is from genome assembly GCA_026394315.1 of Candidatus Bathyarchaeota archaeon. Classification (GTDB taxonomy): domain Archaea; phylum Thermoproteota; class Bathyarchaeia; order 40CM-2-53-6; family RBG-13-38-9; genus JAPKYM01. The sequence continues at coordinate 126 of JAPKYM010000284.1, forward strand.
ATGGGACGACCAGGCGTTGGCGTAGACCTCAAAGACGCTGAAAAACTCTGCATGACCCTCGCCAAGACTGGAGTGGAATTTGAACCTCTCAACCCTTTGACCTTCCTCATGAAAGACAAGAAGACTGGGAAAATGCGCGAGGACGTTCTGACTGAACGCGTTCATTCCTGTATTCCCGAGTTCAAAATCAAGGAAGACAGATTTTCCGAGGTTTTGTCGGCGCTCCAAAAAGTATCCAAAGAGATCAATAGCGTCTTCAGCCTCGGATTATGTGTCAAGGTCAATCCAGACGGATCAGTGCCAATAATGAAGTACCTAGACGAACACAAGATATACTACCGACCCGATGGAAAAACAAACATAGGTATAGGAAAACCTGCGGCGAAGTTCTGAGGTGAAAAAGAATGACTCATACACTACATAGATCCGGAAACGTAGAATCACTCTCAATTGACTACCCGATACTTGTTATAGCCGCCCAAGGAATAAACAGCAAGGACGGCGGCCCCAAGTTTAGAAAAGCACTCGAAATAATCCTGAAGCACAACCCTGTTAACGTCGGAGACATGAAAACTGGAAATTACTTCAGGAAAGGCCTGAAGACAGTACTCAACAGCACCAGAGAGAACTCTATAGTCCACGGCGTTTTTGCGAACAAGAAAGACCTCGAGGAATGCTTAAAGGAATTACGCGACTCAGATGTCGGGATGTCCGTTGTAGTTTCCGGCCTCTTCAGCGAAGTCTGGGACTCACTCAAAAAGATCGGCCTAAAACCCCATTCACTGAACATTTCGCTGGGGATATATGGTAAGAAAGAACTGCTCCCGGAGCAAGGAGTTCTTGACATAACAACGATGTGCGGCCACCATTGTGTCTCCCCCTTACTTGTCAAGAAGATGGTTGCCGACATAAAGAAGGATAAAACATGTATCGAGGACGCTGCACGCGAACTTGCGAAACCCTGTGTATGCGGGGTTTTCAACACTTTAAGAGCCGAGAGGCTGCTGGAAGATTTGCTTAGCAAATCCTGACCATATCGAGGAACAAACGGTGCTAACAGAATGACGATGCTGCTAATCGTGGCAGACAAATGCACTGGCTGCAGAATGTGCGAGCTAGTGTGCTCAATGGTACATGAAAAAGTCTTCAACCCGGAAAAATCAAGGATCTGGATCGATTTCCAAGGGATGCCGGAACTCCAATACCCAAACGCATGTCGATCCTGTGGAAAGCCGCCTTGCGCTGACGCTTGCCCCACAGACCCCAAGTCCATTTATCGTGACGAAAAAGCTGGCGGTGGGATGAAGATACTGGAAAACGTGTGCATTAGATGTGGAAGATGCATAGAAGCGTGCCCCTTCGCAGCAATTGACTGGCACCCAACCAAAAAGATACCACTTATATGCGACGTGTGCGACGGCGACCCCCAATGCGTGAAATACTGCTCACCAAGCGCGTTGCTCGCCGGCGGAAAATCAGATCTAGCAGCTGAGAAACGGAAAGACTTCGCCGCAGTTCAAATAGCCAAAACAAGGGAGAAATTCAAATAAAAATCTAAGAGGTCTTCAGTTTGGGAAAGGTAAAAGTCAAATTTTTTGCCCATCTCCGACAAGCGGCAGGAACCAACGAAGCATATGTGGACATTCAGGAAGGGGACACTTTAGAGAACCTAATAGATAGGCTCAGCGAGAGGTTCGGACCTGACTTCACAGATCGAATAAGAGACCCGACAACAGGTACCTTGGCGCCTTTTCTCATTATGGTGGGCCGCGAAGAGATCAGCACAGTTAGAGGAGATCTAAAACACAAATTGAATGACGGAGATACAGTATCACTTCTAGAACCAGTTGGAGGAGGATAGAAAAATGTGGACTTACGGTGGATATGCAGGCAAGTTTCTACGCCTAGATATGACTAACAAGAAGCACTCTACCGTTCCTCTCACCAAGGAAGTGGCGAAGCTCTTCCTGGGCGGTAACGGATTCGGAGCCAAGATCCTTTATGACGAAGTCAGACCAGGGATTGATCCCCTAGGACCAGAGAATAAATTCGTATTCGCAGCGGGCCCAATCCAAGGAACAATGGTGCCCACAGCGGGCAGATCAGGAGTATTTACAAAGTCACCTTTGACAGGATACTTCTTCGACGCATACGGCGGCGGATCATTCGGTCCAGAGATGAAATCGGCCCCGGCGGCGAGAACCTAGTCCGTTTTGCCTGCACAATCTGGGGCGCACGTGCTGCAGGACGAGGCGGTAACGGCGCGGTTCTTGGATCCAAGAAATTCAAGGCGGTAGTAGTTCGCGGCACGAAAGATGTGGAAGTCCCTGATATCGACGCTTTCCAAAAGATGATCAGCGACCAATACAGCCGCATAAAGGCGAATCCTGGTACTGGGAAAGCACTGCCAACTCTTGGGACCCCCGGAGTGACCACGACAAACAATCAGTTGGGAATACTGGGAACAAGAAACTGGCAGACCGAAGTATTTGAGGAAGCAGAAAAGATAAGCGGCGAAGCAATGCGTTCCAAACTCGTTGTAAAAGATAAGGGATGCATGGCATGCCCCATCTACTGCACAAAACTAACATACGTTAAGACAGGCCCGTACGCCGGAACCTTAGACGAAGGCCCGGAGTATGAAACCATTTTCGCCTTCGGGTCAAACTGCGGAGTAGCTTCACTCGAAATGATAGCGAAAGCGGATAGGATGTCAGACGAAATAGGTGTCGATACAATATCCGCAGGAGCCGTAATTTCATTCGCAATGGAATGCTTCGAGAAAGGAGTACTATCAAAGGAAGAAGTTGATGGCATGGATCTGCGCTTCGGAAACGAGGCCGCGGTGATTCAACTGCTCGAGAAAATAGGTAAGCGCGAAGGAATAGGAAATATCCTCGCTGAGGGCGCCGCAAGAGCTGCAACCAAGATCGGAAAAGGCTCAGAGAAGTATGCGATAACCATAAAGAACCTTGAAAACGCTGGGCACTCTCCAAGAGGCATGAAAGGCTACTGTCTAGGAATGGCTACCTCAACTAGAGGTGGAAGTCACCAAGACAGCCGACCCACAGCTGAGCGCATAGGAAAGTCAGACAGAAAGGTACTCGAAGGAAAACCAGAATACGCTGTAGGAACTCAGAGAGCAACAACGCTGCAGGATTCCATGTGCGTATGCAGAATGACTGAGGGCATATACGGGTTAATGGAGGTCACTAACGAACACCTCAACATAATCAACGTTGTCACAGGAATGGACCTGAAGCTGCCAGATATCGTAGACATCACCGACAGAATATGGAATCTAGAGAGATCCTTCAACTGCCGTGAAGGACACCGTAGGGAACATGACGTCCAGGCCATCAGGTTCATGTCAGAGCCGATACCAGACGGCCCATCCAAAGGCATGTACAGCCCTACACAAGAGCTAGAGATGCTAAAAGACAGATACTATGACCTAAGAGGCTGGGACAAGAAGACAGGAATCCCGACGAAAGAGACACTACAACGACTGAGTCTTGAGCAGCAAGCAAAAGACCTCTGCAAATAGTACAAAGAGGGGTTCATACCCCATTTCTTATTTTCTTAAAGCGTACGCTCGAAGAAAACTGGCCAATATGCCAACAGTCCTTCTAAGATTCTATACGCTCTTTCGACAGGCTGCAGGAACACCCAAGCTAAAACTAGAGCTGCCCGTCGGATGCACAATACATAAAGTCATGGAACTCGCATCCAAGGAGCGCGCGCGACAGGACTTCCGAAGGCTCTTATGGGACGAAAGCGGAAACGTTCTCCCGTTCATCATGATTATTGGGGACAGAGTGGAGTCCTCGACATCAGGAGTCGTAGATGAGACTGTGGAAAGCGACCTGAACATCGTTATTATCGATCCTGTAGGAGGCTGGGGGCATTACGAAGAAGGGCGCGCGCTGACTGAAGTGATTACCTTTGACATATGCCACTTGCACGTTCAGGGTTAGTACATTGCAGGGACTAGCTCGCGCGCGCGAAATCCTGAAGTCTGCTCTTGGTGATTTCAACTTTGTCTTTGAGCGAATCAGCTCTCGTCTTTCGACGAGACATACGGTCATACTAGTTTCAGTGCTGCTTTTCCTATGCGCTATCCTCTTTCGTGCAGCCAACTTTTCCAGCCCTCCTACTTTGATGGTGGACGAAGTCTACTATTCACCAGCAGCGAAATCCCTCCTTGAATTCCAAGGCGATCCTAACTATGTGCATCCACCCTTGGGAAAACTGCTTATTGCTTCTGGAATAGCGCTTTTTGGGTACAACTCTTTCGGATGGAGACTAGCAAGCGTAATCGCCGGAAGCATAATAGTCCCAGCAACATACCTATTCGCTAGGAGGATTTTCGGTGACTTCGTAGGGATAATGTCTGCCGCGCTCCTAATTTTCGATCCAATGCAACAGACTATGTCTAGAATAGCCATGTTGGACATCTTTCTTGCATTGTTCATAACGCTAGCCTTCCTGGCCGCTTCCTATGAGAAGTACCGTGTGTCTTCGATGGCTCTCGGATTGGCTTGCGGTGTAAAGTTGGTCGGAGCGTTTGCAGTAGTCGGCATGGCTACTTATTTGATCTGTCGTGGTAGAATAACGAAGGTTTTGGGAGTGATTCCAGTATTTGCAGCGACATTTGCTGCATCCTTGATACCCATAGTTTTCGACCGAGCATCCTTTCTATACAGCATAGCGTTTTCTACGAGTTGGCATATGACTTTGGATGCGTCTCATCCTTCCGTTGCGCCACCCGTGGGATGGCTGATCAACATGGTCCCTTTCCCAGTTTATTTAAGTCCTCAGCAGAGCATCTCCGTGTCCTCTAATCCATTCTTGTATCCAATATCCCTGGCAGTTGTGGTGCTTCTTGTGTACCAAGCACTGAACGAGCGCAAGTGCATCCCTCAGACACTTCCTGTGTTTTGGTTCACCTTTGTCTATGGACTATTCTTCCTGATCCCAAGAAAGACTCAGTTCATATTCTATCTAACCCCAGCGGTCCCGGCAATTCTCGTTCTGGCGTCATACGGGATCTTTCGATTTTTCAGCTCTATATCAAAATAGCTTTATTTTGCAGTGTATCAGGAGAAGGACAATACCTGGGATCGCAGATGTCAGTGACCCTTAGCGAATTTGAGAAACTTGACTTAAGAGCCTGCAGGGTCCTTAGCTCCGAAAGAATTCAGGGTTCACGGAAGCTCTTCAAGCTGTTGGTAGACATTGGAGCCACAAAGGTTCAGATTGTAGCCGGCGGGGGAGAGTTCTACACACCCGAGTATTTCGTTGGAAAGAACTTGGTGCTTCTTACAAATCTTGCACCTAAGGTGATTGCAGGCACTGAGTCCCAAGGAATGTTGCTTGCTGCTGAAGACAAAGGCAAGCCTATTTGGCTGATCATCCCAAACGACGTTACTCCGGGAGCCAGGATCCGCTAGGACTAGAAAATCCTTCAAGTTTTGGTGAAGTCAGAATTGAGAATTCTTGGAAAAGTGATGCTTCTTGCAATTCTGCTGTTGGGCGTTTCCCTGCCTCAAGTGTCAAAAGTCACTGGAGCAACGGTTGAAATCGGAATTAAGGATCATACTTCCTCCGTTGTAGTGAAGTCCAGCCTCTTTCAGAATATGACGAAACTCCCTCAGACCAACATCGATATCTCTGGAGCAGCTCTTCTCGAAGCCCAATCTGCTATCCAAGACGCCTTGAAGTCTAGGAGGCCAACAC
>JAPKYM010000263.1 GCA_026394315.1 Candidatus Bathyarchaeota archaeon
TCTGACCCCACTGCTTGCCAGGTACTTCAGGAGACTGCTCCGCCTCTCAAACTCTTTTGACATGTATTCTTTGGTCAAACCATTCTCTTGTATGATTCTGTCCAGGAGAACGCTCTTGCCTGAGTACTCAAAGGTGTCCGACTTGGGGTCCCATCTGAAAACCTCATTCGTAATTATCTCCTTTGATACGGGATCCAATTCGACAACTTCAACAACGTCTCTTATCCGTCTCGTAGTGTGATCTGCCAGTCTGACTCTTGACTGCAAAACAACAACATCGAGAATTGTCAACAGGGTTTTCGGAATATTCATAGGCTCAGATTCTAACCTGCTGAAAGCCGAAGAAACAGAGTCACAGTGTATGCTGGACAGCCCACCGTGCCCAGTAGCCATGGCTTGAAAAAGCGTGAAGGCCTCCGTACCTCTGACCTCTCCAACAATCACATAATCAGGCCTCTGCCTCATTGCAGCCTTTAACAAGTCGAACAGCGTTATGTCCGATGACTGACTAGATCCAAAGCCGGTTCTAGCAATAGTGGAGATCCAATTCTCAAGCGGCATGTTGAGTTCTGCAGTATCCTCGATCGTAACAACCTTGTCATAGGTGGGTATGAATGCGCAGAGAGCGTTCAAGGTAGTTGTCTTACCCGAAGCTGTCCCCCCGCCTATCAACATGTTCAGTTTTCTTTCTATCAGCAGCCAGAACCAAGCAGCCATCAGGGGATTCAGGGTGTTGAACTCTATCAGATCTGTCACGGTCATGGGATCTGCTCTGAACCTTCTTATTGTGAAGGTACTCCCTTTTCTTGTGACCTCACGTGCATACGTAAGCTGTATTCGACTGCCATCGGACAGACTCGCGTCAAGCATCGGGTTCGCTATGCTGACATGTTTACCTGCCAGATAAGCCAGTCTTCCAACAAAGGAGTCTAACGCAGTCTCGTCTTCAAAGACTATGTTTGTTGGCAATGACTCGTATTTTCGATGCCAAATATAGATGGGGATGTTGGGGCCATCACAGGAGATATCTTCTATCATGTGGTCATGCATTATAGGATCGATCTTGCCGAAATGAATCAGGTCTCTGGCTAGATAATAATGAATCTTGCCTATGGAGTCTTCTCCAACCTCAATCTTGTAACCCTTTATGATCTTTCTAAAATACTCATTGAGCCACTCTTCAGCCTTCTCTCGAGTGCCAAGAGACGACAGATTCACCTCTAGCACCTGAAACATTATCTCCTTGACCTTTTTCAGGGCCGCCTTCTCCTCCTCGATCAAGGCTGGCTCTATCACATGATACCGTGAACTCAATGTTTCAGGATCTGTTGCTATGGCTGCGTAAACGTATGGTTCTTTCAGAGAATATACTTCCTTGAAAGATGGTGAGACCTCTTCAATTGCTGGGGTTTTCAGTTCAGCCGCAACCACAGCAGCGGAAGGCGCACGCGCGCCATTACTTCCCGACGATTTCTTATGAGTAGCTCTATTAATTGACAAGCTAAAAGCGCGTGCACGTGAGCCGAAAGCTGACTTTAACCTAGACTCTTTCGACTCAGGCTCCCTCCTCAGCTTCGGCAACTTGCGTCGCTGGATGAACGATCTCAAAAATAATAGACAATTCAGCCACCTCAGTCAGTCGGAACCTGAGATTTCCTGATACAGTACACCAAGAGGAATCTGTCGTTTTGCTCCTCAATGCGCAGGGTTACATCGGTGTCTTTGTGAATCTCTACCAAGTCAGCTATGTCATTTGGAACACGAAAATAGACGGACCCCCTCAGTTGCACTGGTCTGATTCTCAAAGGCAAGTTATTCACTTTCCCTCTTGCTCGGCATGAGCGGAATACTTTGCTAAGTACATGTCATTCCATAGTTGATTCTTAAGAAAGTCTTTGTGTTACTTGAGTATCGGCGGTACAGTTACGCCTATCACCAGCATTTCCAGTGGAAACGCGCGCTCGATCAAACATGTCTAACCTTGTTATTTGCATATACTGTTGCGATCGCTTGGGAAACATAGTGGCAGATAGCTCCTCTAAATGCTTTCACTAACGCGTCCTACAATAATGCCGTCCTCTGAAATTCTGGGCTGCAGTCTTAATGCTTATCCATATTTCCACTACAGGTGAATCTGATCTATCGAGATTGTTCTTCTGTCTCTTTCGTATCAATAAATTTATGACAAACCTAAACGAAGAGTAAACTGATCAGTTTTGGCTAGGCGTTACTCAGACAGGAAGGCTCTGAGCCCGGTAATTTCGACACTTCTTATGATTAGTGCCACAATTACTATGTTCGTAATCTTGTTTGCCGGCTTTGTTCCCTCCATAACGTTGACTCAGAGTCAAGCTAACATCTGGTACTCACAGCAGGGGGACGCTGCGCGAGAACGAATAGTAATAGAGATGGTAGTTTTCAATATTGCTGCGAAGTCTGTAGATGTCTACGTCAGAAATGTTCAAGATATTGAAGTAGGCATAAGAGAAATACTCATCATTAAAGTTGGCCCTAACGAGCCCGTGCTCGCAATCGATCAAGGGAGTATAACCCCACCCTTGCCTGCCAGAGTTTGCGCCAAGACTAGCGTAGTGAGTGATTGCGCCCCTGTGCAGAAGTTTACAGTACCGTGCCCTACTGATTCTTTGGTGCCGAACAAAGACTACGACATCATAGTGGTGACAGCTCGAGGTAGCAATGCCGTCTCACGCGTGCGCGCGAATTGAATGCTTCCGTAGGAAATGCTGGTGTAAAGCGTAACCGTACTGCTGAAACTCAAGTAACACAAAGACTTTCTTAAGAATCAACTATGGAATAGTATGTGCACGCGAGCGTGCTAGAAGATTTTCCCTCGGGAAAAAGGTAAGTAAAATGAGAAAAAATAAGTCAACCAAGAAAGGAGTTTCCCCTGTAATAGCAGTGCTACTGATGATAGCAATCGCCGTCGCAGCTGCAATCCTTGTCTACGTTTGGGCTATGGGACTCATCGGAACATTGACCGGAACTGGAGGCCAACAAGTCAAAGAGCAGATCATAATGGACGCATACAACTGGCAAGGTACTGGTGGTACTATGACTTTATACTTGAGAAACGTCGGATCCAGCCAGGTCGTAGTTGACGCCATATACGTTGGTGGTGCATCGGCAGCAAGCGGTTTGACCTCACAGCTGAACCTTCAATCAACGGCCTCAGTTTTTTCTGTGACCGTCCCCACCAGCATAAGCGCTACATCAGGAGTCGGATACACTGTAAAGGTCATAACCAAAACAGGCGGAGTCTTCTCCTTCTCAGTCATCTGTGGAGCCGCTAGCTAAACATAGCGCTACCACAGCCCACTCATTTTTTCCCAGCAGGATACT
>JAPKYM010000325.1 GCA_026394315.1 Candidatus Bathyarchaeota archaeon
GTTCAAGGAGTTGGCTTCAGACCGTTCGTCTACAGGCTTGCGTCAGCGAAGAAGTTGAAGGGCTTCGTTCAGAATCGCGGTGATGCGGGAGTACAGATAGTTCTTGAAGGTGATTCACCCGACATCGAAAGTTTCGTTGCGGAACTCAGGTCAAAGAGGCTTCCACTTTCTGAGATACACGAGCTGAGAGTGAACTACAAGGAAGTGAAAAGCGACTACACAACTTTCGAGATACGAGACAGTTTCAAGGGAGGAAACGAAAGAGGATCAACAATTCCGCCCGATATTTCAATATGCAAACATTGTCTTCGAGAGATGTATGATGTTGGGAATCGCCGTTACAGGTATTTCTTCATAACCTGCACTGACTGTGGACCAAGATATACACTGATTCGAAGTGTCCCATATGACAGGATCAATACCAGTATGAACTCATTCCAAATGTGCAGCGACTGCAAGAAAGAGTACACTTCACAGGCAGACCGCCGTTTTCATTCCCAGACAAATGCATGTCCAAAATGCGGTCCTAGACTTGTGATAGAAAACAATAGAGGCGAAATCCTCGAATGCACCGACCATACACTCGAGGCAGGGCGCCTCCTCGACGAAGGAAACATACTGGCTATAAAAGGAAACGGGGGTTTTCATCTAGTCTGCTCAACCACTAATTCGGCTCCGTTGCATAGACTCAGGGCAGTCAAAGAAAGAAAAGCCAAGCCTTTCGCGGTCATGGTTCAGGATCTTGAGAGCGCCAGAGACTTTGCAGAAATCAGCGAGTTTGAAGCCGAGATCTTGGAGTCGCCCTCCAAACCCATCGTTCTGCTAAGGAAAAATGATCGATACTTTCTGTCTGAACTAGTTTCTCCTGGCCTTCATACCATAGGTGTAATGCTTCCTTACTCGGGACTCCACCATCTTCTATTCGATTCCACGAAGGAGCCTGCCCTGGTAATGACCAGTGCAAATCCGCCTAACGAGCCAATAATAATCGAAGACAGCGTCGCTGTCAGAAGATTGGGTAATGTCACGGACTACTTCCTCATCCACAGCAGACAGATAGAACAACGATGCGATGATACGGTTCTCAGGGCAATAGGCCGCACTCGAGCATTCGTCAGACGTTCACGTGGATATGCGCCAGCACCAATAGCCATAGGGCACATTTCGAAAAGGGATGTTCTTGCGCTCGGTGCGGAACTCAATGCAACTTGTTGCATTCTGATAGGTTCGCGCGCTTACCTATCACAACATATAGGTGATGTCGAAACACCTTCAACCTTGAGTTTTCTGGAAGAAGTTGTTCGACATCTGATAGGTCTCACTAAGGCTGAACCAAGGGCAATCGCATGTGATCTACATCCGAGGTTCAGTACAACTTTCTTGGGCAAGCGTCTAAGCGATCAATGGGACATCCCGCTCGTTCAGGTGCAGCATCATCATGCTCACCTATCCAAGCTAATGTGCGAACACGGCGTTCGCGAAGCGGTAGGCGTAGTCTGCGACGGTTATGGCTACGGACCTGACGGATCGGCGTGGGGCGGAGAGGTTCTCTACTCAGACATAAGTACTTTCGAAAGGCTGGGTCATCTGCAGGAGCAACCTATGGTCGGCGGCGATCTCGCAACAAAGTACCCTCTCAGAATGACCGCAGGAATGCTAAGCGATCCTGTTGATGCCAGAAAATTCCTTATGAAAAATGCGGATCATATCCCCCACGGCTCCTCGGAAATAGACATAATAATGAAGCAGCTAGAGTCCGGAAAGACACTTACTACCACAAGCAGCTGTGGCAGGGTTTTGGATGCAGTCTCATCTTTACTCGGACTCTGCTACGAAAGGACGTATGAGGGTGAGCCGGCGTTGAAACTTGAAGCCGCAGCTACTCAGGGAAAAGACATCCTCAGACTCGAGCCAAAGATTGTGAGGAACATCGTGGACACTAGCTATCTTGTCAGTCAAATATACGAGCATGTTGGCAAGACACGTGCCCAAGACTTGGCTCTCTCAGCTCAATCGTACCTTGCAAGATCACTTGCCGAACTGGCTCTCGAATGCGCATCAAGTAAGGGCATCTCAACTGTAGGATTCACTGGTGGGGTGGCATGCAACGATTACGTTTCGAGAACCATTAGGTCTATTGTTGAGGCGAGTGGGCTTACATTCCTGTCACACAACAGTGTCCCCCCAGGTGATGGTGGAATATCGCTGGGTCAGGCGATCATTGCAGCAGAAAAGTGACCAGAGAAGTAGACCGCGTCTAGAAATCGAGCCAAGTTTCTGAGGAGTTTAGAACGATTTATATCGTTCGAAAAGATCACACCTGCAACAGACATGTATGCGTCGCCTACGGACTAAGTCAGTTGGCGTAACGAAGCTCAATGGCTTCTGAGCCCAAGAACAGACCAGAAACGAGTGCGTTTTCAGAAATGTGCTTGGCAATACCTGGCAAAATCACAGAAATCAATAACAACTTAGCCTGTGTTGACTTCGGTGATGGTACCAAAAGAGAAGTTGACGTATCCCTTGTAGACGCCAGAGTGGGACAATACATATTGGTCCATGCCGGATTCGCAATCGAGATTCTGGACGAAGATACCGCCAAGGAAACCCTGAGATTATGGGATGAGATTTTGAATATGAGATGATCACCGTTTCGGCGGCGCTTGCAAAAAGTCACGATAACCCGACAGCGTGAACCTTATGGCAAAACTGGTCAAACATGATGAGGGAGAAGTATTCGACATAGAGTTGGAAGAGAATATCCTGAAGGCCAACGAAGATGCGGCGGCCAAGAACCGCGAGCTTCTGAGAAAACACGGTATCAAAGCCATAGACATAATGGGTTCCATAGGCTCAGGAAAGACCAGTCTGATCGAACTCCTAGTCCAGAAGCTTAAGGGCAAATACAGAATTGCAGTCTTCAACGGGGATCTCACAACAACCATCGATGCTGACAGAGTCGCCAGACATGGAGTCGAAGTTGTCCAAATCAACACTGGCAAAGAGTGCCATCTAGATGCGAATCTGATCGCAAAAGCCCTTGATGGAACGAACCTTGACAAGCTAGATCTGATCATAATAGAGAATGTGGGCAATCTCATATGCCCCGGAGAGTTCAGGCTGGGTGCTGACGAGAGGCTTGTTGTAATAAGCGTAACAGAAGGCCCATACATGGTACTGAAACACCCGTTCATCTTCATGGAGGCAGATGTCGTAGTCATCAACAAGATCGACCTGTCCCAAGCTATGGGAGTCGAATTTGAAAAACTGAGAAACGACGTCAACAAAGTGAATGCAAAGGCAAAAGTAGTTGGCACAAGCTGCAGGACCGGCACAGGCATAAGCGAAGTCGTTGAAGCTCTTCAAATCGATAATCTGAGAAGACAATAAGATGCAGGCCCACCTCAATGCACGAGCTCTCAATGGCAAACAGCATAATTGAAACAGTACTTAACGAAGCCAAGAAGAGAAACGCCAAGTCAGTACTTGAAGTCAATCTGGTTGTTGGCAAGTTTGCTATGTTGGGTACCGAACAGCTACGGTACTGCTACGGACTACTAGTGAAGGGCACCCCTCTTGAGAAATCCAAGCTTCGAATAGAGGGAGAAGAAGGTAGGGTTCGCTGCGAAGCCTGCAACTTCGAAGGACCGATTCATCTTGAGCAAGAACCTGAGTACCACATAATGTATCCGACTCTTCAATGTCCAAAGTGCGGCGGTACAGTTGAAATGGTGGGGGGCCGAAATTGCTTCATAAAATCCGTCAAGCTGAGGGCCTGATTTATGATGCTCCGATTCAGAGACAAATCCTCGGCAGACAAGATCATCAACCGCCTAGCTCAGATGAAACTGGATATGACATTGATGCATGTCTGCGGAACTCATCAAGACACAATAATCAGATATGGTCTGGACAACTTACTCGAAGAAGTCGGCATAGACATAAGGCAGGGCCCAGGATGCCCAGTCTGTGTAACCACCACCGCCGAGATTGAGCTTGCAAGGACACTCGCCAAAAGGGGCAAAATAGTAGTCACATACGGTGACATGCTCAGGGTACCAGCGGCCTCCGGCTCACTGCAGGACGCCAGATCTGAAGGGGCCAAAGTGAGAATTGTATACAGCATAACTGACGCAGTCAAACTAGCCAAGCAGACGGAGGACGAAGTAGTCTTTGTTGCAATAGGCTTTGAGACAACTGCCCCAAGCACTGCAATAACAGTACTCAGTAACCCGCCTAGTAACTTCTCTGTACTAAGTTGTCACAGGTATCTTCCGCCTGCACTGGAAGCCCTCCTGAGCATGGGTGAACTCAAAATCCAAGGCATAATAGAACCAGGTCATGTGAGCGCCATAATAGGAACAAAACCCTACCAGAAGATCTCTGAGAAATATCGTCTTCCACAAGTGGTAGCTGGGTTCGAGCCCCTTGACGTTTTGATGGCCGTCTACATGATAGCTAGGCAAATTCTCAGTTCCAAGCACGTCGTTGAGAACGAATACAGAAGAACGGTCAGAGAAGAAGGCAACAAAAGAGCACTTGAGGTACTGTCAATAGTTTTCGAACCTAAAGAGTCTAGATGGCGAGGCTTTCCAACAATTCCTGACTCCAAGATGCAACTAAAGGATGAGTTTGATTCTTTCGACGCAGAGAAGAAGCACGCTGACGATCTTAGAGAAGTAAGCGAGGTTCAGTTCCCAGAACCTGAGGGATGTGGATGTGACCGAGTACTAAGAGGGCTAATGGACCCGCAGGAATGCCAACTATTCGGCAAGGCCTGCACTCCCTCCAGCCCAATAGGGCCCTGCATGGTCTCCATGGAGGGATCATGTAACATTGAGTTCAAGTACCGAAGGACTAATCGGTGAACGTGAGAATCGGCAATTCTTAAATTGTTGAAAGCGAATCTGGAAACGGCGATTTGACTTGGATGCTTTAGAAGCATTACGCAACAGAAGAAGCGTTAGACGATATAAACCAACTCCTGTTCCAAGAGATATGATAGAAAAGATCGTGGATGCTGCAAGATTGGCTGCATCAGCTGTAAATGTTCAGCCATGGGAATTCGTAGCGATTACGGATCCAGATATGCGAAAAAGAATCGCTGATGCAACAGACCATGGTAAGTTCATTGCTGAAGCACCGCTATGCATCGCGGTGTTCTGCAAGGACACAAAGTACTATCTTGAGGATGGCAGCGCCGCCGCCCAGAATATTCTGGTTGCCGCAACGGCTCTAGGTCTGGGAAGTTGTTGGGTCGCGGGCGATAAGAAAGCATATTCTGACAACATACGGCAGCATCTTGCAGTCCCAACAGGTCACAAACTAATTGCGCTGGTTCCGATAGGATACTCAGATGAACCAGAGAAGACCAGAACCAAAAGGGAGCTGGGACAGGTATTGCACTATGAGAAATTCTGACACAACCTGGTTACGCGTGCGCGCACTTCTGCAATGAGGAATCTTTGGGGAAAAGTCTTTTTTCAGAAGCTCAATAACCCATCCGGGACGAGCCACATCTCGAGCATCTCGCTTCAGCAATTGACTTGAAGCCGCAGCTGCTGAAGAACTAGCAAATTCTGGGCACAGGATCCCCTACGGGTGGCAGAACGATCCGCTTGCCTCCGACTGCGGTCTGAAGAACTACTTGAGAGAATTCACTGGAGGCTTCGCCAATAATCTCGGCGTTCTTTCCAAGTTCTGACAGTTTCAATTCCTTCAGTATCTCTTCCGCTTTCTGAGGAATGGCCGCCACTACCAGTTTCCCCTCGTTTCAGATTTCTAAGGGGTCTAAGCCCAGCATCTCACAGGCCACCTGTACGCCTCGCTTGACGGGAATAGACTCCTCAGAAACCGATATTCCAACGCGTGATTTTTCACTCCACTCGTTCAGAGTATTAGCCAGGCCGCCTCTCGTGGGATCTTTCATCTTTAAGATTCCGCCCACGTGTAGGAGATCCTTCACAAGCCTATTCAACGGTGCGACGTCTGATTTGATATCCGTTTCGAAACCATAACCCTCTCGAGAAGAAAGCACCGCTATGCCATGATCCCCCATTGTTCCCGAGACGATTATTTTGTCTCCTGGAGACAGGTTCGAATCAAGAAGCCACTTGGGACTGAAATCTCTATACCTTCTTATTTCCTCTATGTTCCTGTCGAGCTCTGGGCTTCGTTTGCCAATTCCTGATGTGTTTATCACGAACTTGTCCAGAGCACCTTTTTCCATGACTTTGGTATCGCCCGTGATAACGTAGACTCCAGCTTCTTTACATGCCTCACTCATACTCTTGAGAATAAGTTCAAGATCATCAAGCGCAAAGCCTTCTTCGATTATGAAACCCGATGACAAGGCTAGTGGTTCGGCTCCCATGACGGCTATGTCATTGACCGTTCCCGTGATTGATAATCTCCCGATGTCGCCTCCAGGAAAGAAGAGAGGTTTCACCGTGTGTGAATCAGATTTCAGCACTATTCCATCAATTACGGCGGAATCGTCGAGAGCCTCCAGGGGCACCTCAGCACCGCTTCCTCCCAAGTACTTCACTATGTAGTCCTTGATGAGGCCCTGCATCACGGCTCCCCCTCCACCGTGAGTCATGCTGATCTTGTTCATGGCCGAATATCGCTCGACTAGCAACTCTTGAGTTCCAGCTGGTAAAGATTTGCCCAGATCGGGCTCGTGAAGACTAATTCATTTGGTGGGGTCGGCGGGACTTTCATGACAAAGTCAATTTGAACCCGCGACCGCCAGCGTTCTGGGTAGCTCCCCAGGTTCACCGTACATCATGGCTCTGGTATCCTCTTGGCGGTTTGACCCAAGACCAAGCTAGACGACGACCCCACTTTCGTCCAATTGAACTGATTTCACGCTAATAGATTCGAGAATGATATAATTCTAGTGGTGAATGGCGCGCGCTATATGATGCACTGAGGCTCGTGTAATCCAAACGCCCATGGTGGGAATCGTTCATGTTGAAGAATCAAAAGCCAAGTGAAATTTCCTATAGGCCGATTGGGATAATTCGTTCTCCATTCAACGAACCCCGCGGCACGTCCATCCAATAAGTTTTTGCCCAAAACATCGAGGGAACAGTCGAAGCGCGCGCGACCCCGCCCTTTACCGTCACCATCACCGGACCCGAACAATGGTATGACGTTGACCTAACCGCCAAGAACATTGTTGTTACAAGAGACTTCTACATAGCCCTTGAATACTTGACTAGCAACAATGATCCAAGTTTCGGCTTTGATAATGGGCCGTCTCAGGGACGATCTTATGGATTACCCAAGGTGGCGGCGTAACACCGCTGCCATATAATCTCATGATCAGGGCTGTGATAGATCCCATGACATCTGGAACAGCAATTGGCGGAGTCGTAATGCCAACAAACAAGCTTGAGATAGTGACACCATTCGCAGCAATAGCAGGACTCATTGTAACAATATCAGCGGTTGTAGTGGCTAAGAAAATAAGAGACTAGCCGCATTTCCCTTTCTTTCTTATTCGTGCGCCACGTCGTGGGGCTAATATGGTTGAATGCCAGCAAATTCTTCTTTGAATATCGTCTTCAGATAATCTTCGGTCTTCAACCCTCTGCATCTAGCCAATTTCTTGATGCACTTGTCGATGCCTGTGGAATACTGTATTGCTTTCTTCGGAGCTTCGGCGATTTTCTTAGGGAGACCTAGATCAGCGGAAGCTTTTCTCAAGATGAGCTTTCTTAGGCTATCTTCTGGGCTCTGGATCTTAAGAGAGTCTGGGATTGATAGGCCCAGCATGATCAGATCCCAGTCAGTGAATGGATGTAGCATCGTCACTCCTTCGGGAGCCGTAGCCTGCTCAACCACCTGATAGCTTACCTCATGAGCATCGCGAACACTCTCGAAGATCGCGTTGTGAAGTGCCTCTCTGCCTCCCTCAGCAAGTGCGTGCAGATAGCGATGGTATCCACCAAAAAGCTCATCAGCACCTTGACCCGTGAATACCCTTCGAGTGCCGATTTCTCTTGCCAGACTTGCGCTCCAACAGAGCGGGATGGCTACGCCCACTTTAACCGGATTTGATTCTTCTACTCGAAAAATGCACATCTTGATGGCGTCTTCGACATCCTCCAATGTGTATTCCCGTACCTCTGCATCGAGTCCCAATAGTTCAGCTGCGTTCTGTGCCCATTCAAAGGCTGGATGGCCGTCGACTCCAACAATGGTGGCGCGTAACTTGATGTCCAGTCCCGATAACAGGTGCGCTATAATCGAACTATCTAATCCTCCCGAAAAGCTCACTGCAACTTCTCCTAAACCTGACGCTCTCTCAGCTACAGATTTCTTAAGGAGTTGTCCCAAGTCTTCGGAAATGTGATCGGCGTTTCTTCCACTGATCTTCTGAGGTGTTATCTGCTTGATGGACCTCGGGTGCTGGCGGCCCAGACGCCAAACGTGGCCAGGCGGAAAAGTCCTTGCATCTCTTATTCCAAGACTCCAGATGCCTTTCCTTTCTGTCGATATGACCGCGAGCTCACTATCAGAATAGTAGTATAGTGGTTTCAGGCCTACAGGGTCTCTCGCAGCGAAGATCTCCCCTCCGGAAAGAAACGCTATTGAGTACTGTCCATCGACATTAGAAACAAGTCGTGCCAGTGATCTTTCAGGGGCCTCTGTTGCCAGATATTCTCTTAGTCCATACATTGACTTATCCAAATCTTGATAGTCGCACTCATTTACTGCTGAATGTTCCTTGAGAACTACGGGATCTAATGCACAACCGGGTGGCGACCTAATGGAATTGTATGCAATTGCGGAGTTAGACCTCTGAAGTTCGGCGATCTCTTGTCGGTTACTCGTGATCAGTGATTCACTAGAAGTAGCGACCACAAAGACATCGGTTCCCCTGTGTCCCTGCGCTGCAATCAACTTGATCAGCAACGGAATGGCATTGACTTCATCCTTAGTTCTTACAGCACTTATCGCTCCCATTCTTTCATCAACAATCAAATGCTAGTTCTTTGCCCTGTAACACGAGAGATCAGAGTTTCTGGTTTTAGCCCAGATATCATCTGCGGTCTTGCGAAATAACCATTAAGTCGTGTACTCTAAGTATTCTGAGAGATGGTATATGCCCATACTTCCAATAGACACTGGCCGATACGGTACCGATGAGATGCGGCGGATCTTCGATGAGACGAGTAGACTACAGAAAATCCTTGATGTGGAGGCCGCCGCGGCCTTTGCCCAATCCGAGGTCGGGAACATTCCGAAAGATGCTGCTCAAGAGATCATGATGAAGGCAAATACCCGCAATGTAATAATAGAGAGATGCAAGGAGATAGACAAACAGATCAATCATGATCTTATGGCGGTTGTCAAAGCCCTTTCTGAAGTCTGTTCTCCCTCGGCCGCACGTTGGGTCCATTTTGGACTGACAAGCGCAGATGTTGAGGATACAGCTTACGCTCTGCAGTTCAAAGAGGCAATCTACCTAATCCAGAACGGGCTAGTCTCTATCGAGAAGACTCTGATGCGTTTGGTGGAGAAACACCGGGACACTATGATGGCCGGTAGAACCCACGGACAACACATGGCAGTGATAACCTTAGGCTTGAAACTGGCAGTCTGGATGAGAGAAGTCTCCCGACACCTGAAAAGGCTCACTCAGACAAAAGAGAGAGTCCTTGTCGGAAAGATAATGGGGGCCATAGGTACAGGTGCTGGTCTTGGTGAACACGCGATTGAGATCCAGAATATTGCATTAACAAGGCTAGGTTTGAGACCTGCTGACATGGTAACTCAAGTGATACAGCGGGATCTCCACGCTGAACTGATATCCACTCTCACTCTGATTGGAACCAGTCTTGAGAAATTTGCCCTCGAGATACGAAACCTCCAAAGAACCGAGATAATGGAGTTGATGGAGCCATTCAAGATTGAGTCCCAAGTCGGGAGTTCAGCCATGCCCTCGAAGAGAAATCCAGTAAAGTCAGAACGGATTTGTAGCTTGGCGAGGCTACTTAGAGGCATGCTCATACCTGCCTACGAAAACATGGCTTTATGGCATGAGCGCGACTTGACAAACTCGGCCAATGAACGGTTCATATTCTCTATGAGCTTCATCCTACTTGACGAAATGACCTACGCAATGAAGAATATTCTAGCTGAGCTCGTAGTCCTTCCTGAAAATATGAAGAGGAATCTTGCAATAACGGGAGGATTGTTCATATCTGAGAATGTGGTCAAAGAACTGGTTCAAAGAGGTCTCGGACGACAAGAGGCCCACGAACTCGTCCGCAAATGTTCCATGAAAGCCATTACGGAAAAGGAGGCCTTCTCTGAAGTCCTAACCAAGGAACCGCAAGTGTCGAATCTGATTCCTGAAAAGGACATCTCTGCGCTATTGGACTACTCTGAATACCTGGGAGTCACTCAAGAGCTGATAGATAACGCTCTTGCCTCAACCAAGGCCGAGCTCACGCAGTATTGAGTTCGTGAAATGGTTACTTGTCGTCATACTCTGTCAAGAGTCTCTGCTCATCTAGTGAGTAGCCTTTCTTGAGCGCCTCCCACTCCTCCACTTTCAGTTTTCCACCAACCTGATCTTTGATCCTCTTGGCAACGGACATTCCGATGGTTGGAACGGAAGTGAGGGAACTCAAGCTTGCCCGCTTCAGATCGCCAATATTCCGAAAACCAGAGTTGAAGAGCATTCTTGCTCGAACCCTCCCTACACCCTCCAGACTGACGAGTTCGACCAACTCTTGCTTTATTCCGTTCTGAACTCTTGTCCTGAGATTGTTTAGAGTATTCTGGAGATCCTTATGCTGGAATAGCTTTGCCAGCTCATTGGTCGCATAGATAAGCCATTCCGCAGTCTGGGTCAGTCTCAAGAGATCTCCTGGCTCGACCTTGTAATTATCTAGTATGTACTCCTCGCTGAACTCTTCAATCCAATCTGCTATGACTGCAACACATTTCAATTCTGATAGGAAATCGTCATAGTCTTGTTCATATGGTACGATTGAACTCCAAGGTTCAGGAGACTTGAAGATCAGCTCATCTGAATGCTCTTGGGAATAGGCGGTTAGTCGCTCCGATTCCTTCCCACGGGGGTAAAGCCTGGGGGCCATGTCGGGTGTGTGTACCACCAACTGAAGGAGGCTTATCTCAGACAGTTTTTTTGGTCTGTCATAGAGGCCGTCTCTGATGATGACAGCAGAGAGGGGATCAATGTACAGTTCTGACACCCTTTTGCCAAATCGAGAGGCGGAAAGCTTGCCACCGTCGATTTCAATCATTTCCTCTTTGACGAGGAACTCAAGGATCCTTCCGACCTTTTTCTGCAGCATCTTCAAGTCATACTGATGGGCGTGGAATGTCCTTGAGAAGAAATGGTAAAGGCTTTCCTCCGTATGCGCAAATCGAGTTGCGATGGTGGAGAGTACATGAGGCCTAAGGACTCTCTCCACAGACAACTTTGACCATATCTTTTCGGGGTCAGCGCGTAGATAGTTCTCCATAAGGTACTCTTGTTCGTCTGCAGTCTTCGCTATTAGCATTGACTCCCCGAAATTATCGTATCGTGGTCTTCCCGCTCTTCCAGAGAACTGCTTGTATTCCAGTACTGAGATCGGGTATCTGCCGTATCCCGGCTCATATCTCTCATAACTAGTGATCAAAACCGCTCGAGCGGGGAGGTTCACTCCGGCCGCTAGGGTTGGTGTGGCAGCAAGGATCTTTATTGAGCCTGCCTTGAAAGCGTCCTCGATCACTTTTCTGTGAGCCGACGCAAGACCAGCATGATGGAAGGCCACCCCAGACTGTACTTGCTCAGCCAAGGTCTCGCTCAGTCTTGTCCTTTCTCCAAAATTGAGTATCTTGTCAGCCACGATCTTAAGAGACCGCTTCTGGGAAGGGGGAATGCTTTTGGAAAGGACTAATGATGCTTTTCTTCCATATTCCACAGCGGTACGTCTTGTTTCAGTGAAGACCAAGATCTGCCCGCCGCCGTGTATGACTTGAAG
>JAPKYM010000095.1 GCA_026394315.1 Candidatus Bathyarchaeota archaeon
CCCTGAAAGATGTCGGGTATGGTGGATCGGTTGTTGTTGAAGAGTTTGAGCAGTTCTACGTTCCTTCGACAGCTGAGAGACCGTTCAGAGCGGCTTGCATAACACATGAAGACGTAGACAAATTGCTCAAAGATCTCATGACGTAATCTACAGGTTGGACGGACTGGTGCACGCGATCTGATTGCAGAGCACGAGTAGTTGAGCTTCGCTCTTTCCTGATTCATAGCTGATCATAATCTATCCGCTTCTTCAAAATCTTAAATAACCATCAATACAAGAACTCTGTTACATCAGGGTGGAAGACTATGGTCATGGCCAAGTGTTACAAAGTGAAGAAACCGTTGGAAATCTTGGAGGAAAGCGATCAGGACAAGATACATGAAACCGCGATGAAAGTTCTGAACGAAGTCGGTATAAAGATGGATCACCCCGAAGTGTTGAAGCTTTTCAAAGCCAACGGGTGCGAAGTCGATGAAGCAAAGAAAGTCGTCAAAATTCCTGAAAGCCTCATCAAGGAAGAGCTCAAACATGTACCGAAGAAATTTGACATCTATACGCGAGGATTAGAAAGAATGGAAGTGGGGACGGACCGTTTCTACATGCTGTCCCCTTCGGACAACGCGTTCATACTTGACCTGAACTCCCAGAGACGAAGGCCAGCAACTGTCGACGACTGCAGACAGATGGCCAGACTTGTTGATGCACTGGAATTCTATCATATCTGCTGCACCCCAGTGCTCCCGCAGGAATTACCAGCTAAATTGCGCGGGCTGACTGCTTCGGTAGAGACTCTGAAAAACATGAACAAACACTACTTGCCAGAACCAGTCTCCGCTATGGAAGTGAAATATCTCATTGAAATGGGCGAAGCCGTCGCCGGTGGAGAAGATGAGCTTTCCAAGAAGCCAGTTATCTCTTGTGTAGTCTGTCCTACGTCACCCTTACAGTTTCCTGAAACAAGCTTAGCTGTGATCTGGGGATTTGCGAAAAAAGGGCTTCCGTCGGTTATTTCCTCTGGACCGTTGGTCGGCTTGGGAGCGCCAATTACGATGGCAGGCACTCTGGCGATACAGACTGCTGAGAATCTGAGCGGTATCACGCTGGCTCAGCTGATTAAGAAGGGTCTGCCCGTGCTGTACGGCGGGTCTGCACTACCATTTGACATGAGCGTTGGAAACCTGGCCCACGGGGCAGTGGAGTTCTCGTTGTTCTCTCTTGCAGAGGCCCAGATGGGAAGATACTACGGCGTCCCACCGTACGGAGCGGGCAACTGCACAAACTCGAAATTAGATGATGCTCAAGCTGGCTATGAGAAAATGGCCACGACAATGCTCTCGTACTATTCTGGAATCAACCTAGCAGTTGAAGTCTCGCTGGACAATCACTCGCTCTTTGCTCCCGAAGACCTGATTCTTCATAATGAAATCGCAGGAATAGTGCTCAGAACTGACAGAGCTTTTGAAGTAAATGAGGAAACGCTCGCGTTTGATCTTATCAAGAAAGTCGGGATAGGCGGAGACTATCTAGCAGAGAAGCATACGAGAACAAACATGAGGAGAGATTACTGGTATCCGCCATTGACTGATCGTGCTTCTTATGAGACTTGGGTTACCAAAGGTGCCAAAGACTTCAAGACCCGAGCTCTAGAACGAGCTAGGAAGATTCTTGCAGACTACAAACCTGAGCCATTGGCTCCGGATGTCAGCAGAAGACTAGATGAAATACTTGAAAAAGTGAAGAAAGAAGCCGACGTATAGGAGCTTCTCTTCCTTTGTGATACGGTCTGTCGACCCCACGCAGACGTAGATCTTGACTATTTGCCTTGGAGTCTGAGGGCTTTCTCTACTGCATCCTGAGCATCAAGGCCGACCGAATCTGCACCTATCTCCTTAGCCCATTCAGGGGAAACTGGTGCGCCGCCAACCATTACCATGACCTTGTCTCTTAACCCTTCTTCCTTAAGCCTTATGATGATTTTTCTCTGCTCATCCATTGTCGTCGTTAGTAATGCGCTCAGCCCAAGGATATCCGGTTTCAACTCCTTGACTTTTTGAATGAAAACCTCTGTTGGGACGTCGACACCCAGATCCGTGACGTCGAATCCTGCTACGCGAAGCATAGTTGCAACGATGTTCTTGCCGATGCTGTGAACATCTCC
>JAPKYM010000173.1 GCA_026394315.1 Candidatus Bathyarchaeota archaeon
TGGGCCATGTCTTGACGGACACCAGAGCCAAAATGAGATCACGCGTCAAGGAATTTGGCCGAGAGTGCCCTGTCCTTATCGCGCTGATCATTTTTCTGGTTGCTTTGGCTTTTGGCCAGGTCCTTAAGATGGGATTTGCGGTTTTGTCTGTTCTGGCCATCGTCAGTGGGTTCGCGCTTCCATTAGTGTATGGATCCAGATTAGGACTGGCACCTCACGAGGCCGTCATTCTGTCACTTGTAATACTAACTTTCTTATCGTATGGTGCTCTTTGCCTACTCTTCTTCTTCGCACGCAAACTCATAGTCAGGAGTTACATGAAGAAGCTCAAGAAGACGTCAGTGTATCGGATGCTTACAAGTGGTGCTGGCCGGTTTGGAACCTACGGCGTCCTCGCCCTGAGCACATTTCTCGTGGGGTGGTGGGCAGCGGTGGGCATAGCCTTCGTTCTTCAACTCGAAACCCCTTACGCTATTAGCGCAATATTCGTAGGCCTGGTCGCAGGCGGCTTACTCACATGGCTGCTCTATATGGGAATCGGTGGGATAGTTGGAAATCCTTTCATCTCAGCGGTTCTCTTTCTTGGGGTCGGACTCGCGATTGGGGCCATCACGAGTCTGGTTCTGGATAGAATGCGTAAAAGAAAACCGTGAAGAGGTGAAATCTCATATTTGTCTGGCCGTCTCTTCCTCTTCTGTCCGAGTTGTTGCGCGCGCTGTTGTGAGTCTGCTTAGCCTTGAATTCTGACGGGCACGAGGGGACTTTTGTTGAAAGGCGATTGATTTGAGGCGACGTAGAAGTAGAACGACTCCCCAGCCGTCGATCCGCTGTAGAACGTCACACCTCTCAGGCTCAGACCATCCTTTGATACCACTATTTCGAACCTAAAATCATATGAAGGATTTGTTCCTACTACCGCGTACCCGACGGGGTTTGGATAGCCAAGAAGGTATAGGTTCACCCGCTCTGCAGCTGAGTGAACGCTGGTTCCAGAGATCGCGAAGGTCTGACCAACGCTTGCTGTTGCAGGCGCATCGGCTGTGATGTCATTGAATAAATGTGGGAAGAAAGGCCCCCAGCATAGCAGGCTAACCAGCACGATACCGTAAAGGCCTGCACAGGATCTCCTTGCTGGCAGGCTAGGACTCCGTTTCAGCATATTGTTCTTCTAAAGTTTCCTTCTTAAGGACGGTATTAAGTGTTCTGCGGCCAGGATCCTTCGCTTGGCTTGGACCAACTGTTGTCAGGTGTACTTTCCATATTTTCGGGCTTCGTCAACCATAGCCCTAATGTTTTCCGTCTTCACATTGCTGTGGAGTGAGTTGCTGTCTGAGAGTATGAAGCCTCCACCCTTGGCCGCAGCGTCTATGCACCGTCTGACATCTCGCCTGACATCTTCCTCCGTTCCATATGGAAGGATATGTACGCAGTCTACGTTTCCGCGGAGAAAGATTCTGTTTCCGTAGAGTTGCTTTACTTTGCCGATGTCCATCACGGCTGGCTCGATTGGGTGTATGCCATCGTAACCTAGATTGATGAGTTCGTCTAGAATCGGGTACAGGTTTCCATCAGAATGCTTCATTACTGGAATGTTACTTGAGTGGCATTCTTCAATGAACTTCCGAATATATGGGAAGAAGAATTCTCTGAGAATCTTGGGTGAGAACATCGGTCCTTTGATGTCTGCTAGGTCGTCGCCTTCTACTATTATGTCGACCCCCATATCAATGAGTCGCTTGATCATTCCGATTTCGTAGGTGAAGAACTTCTCTATAAGTTTCCTCGCAAATTCAGGCTGCCGATAGATATCAATAGCAAGCTTGTCAATTCCACCTCTAACTTGGTAAGGTCCGTGTACTACGGAGTGGCACCAACCCATTACGGGATATTCGTCTGCGGCTGCATCTATGGTTTCTTTCACAATATCCATATTCAGGTCTTCAGGCTCCGGAAGTTCGAGCTTCTCCAGATCGCTTGGAGTCTTGACTATCCCGTCGACCCAGTATACTGTCTTGATATCGGCTTTCATTTTGTGAATTCTTCCCAGATGATCAACATAGCTGGTCTCGTCTATGAATCGTGGTCTGAATCCCTCTGGATATATGTTCCAGTCGTTAACTATCAAGCAGTCAAAGTCTAGTTTCATCGCGGTTTCGTCTAGCAATCTCTGATTGTGTTTGGCTACGTCATTCATGTCAACATCGTCTTTCTTCTGAGTAAGGAAGATGAATGAGCTCATGGGGGCCTTTCCGAGAATCCGCTGGGCGTGGATGAGATCGAGAGCGCCGTCGACCGGCACTGTATCAGAGACTCCGTGATTCACGGCCTTCATGTATCGCTCTTTGTGAGTTACCAATCTTTCCCCATCCTGGATAGTGCTCAAATTGCCGACGTTAGTGAAAAATCTTCCTAGATGAGGCTTTCCTTGACTGTGAAACCAAGTCTTAATTATCCTATCCACGGGGACTAATATCGTTCCAAAAATGATCTCTGATAGGGCAAGGTCGATAAACCCAAGCTTAACGCTAAGCATTACGGCAACCGCCAAACAGCTGAAGAGAGAAGGCAGGGACGTGGTAAGCTTTGGTGCGGGTGAGCCAGACTTCCCGACCCCCCAGAATATCAAGATGGCGGCCATCAAAGCCATAAATGACAACTTTACTTACTACACGCCAACCTCAGGTGTCGAGGAGCTTAGGAAAGCTCTGTCAGACAAGCTCCGGAACTTTAACAATCTGGCTTATGACCCACGGCAGATAGTAGTCTCATGCGGCGGAAAACATAGCCTATACAACATAATGCAGACTCTGCTGAACCCAGGCGAGGAAGCCCTTCTCTATGTTCCCTACTGGGTTAGTTATGTTGAACAGATCAAACTCGCAGGTGGAGAAGCGAGACTAATTCCAACAGGGAAAGAAAGAGTAAACATAGAGCTCATGAAAAAGCACGTCACTGAGAAGACAAAGTTGTTTATCATAAACTCACCCTCGAACCCATCTGGGACTGTCCTGAGCCAGAGTGGCCTGAAGGCTATTGCAGACTTTGCGCTGGAAAACAATCTTTG
Organism: Candidatus Bathyarchaeota archaeon; assembly: GCA_026394315.1. GTDB lineage: Archaea > Thermoproteota > Bathyarchaeia > 40CM-2-53-6 > RBG-13-38-9 > JAPKYM01. The sequence goes on from JAPKYM010000173.1 coordinate 3,065, forward strand.
GATAGTTACGGATGAGGTCTACGAAGCTTTTGTTTATGATGGCCTGAAGCACACAAGTATTGCTTCTCTGGGCGAAGAGGTCAAGAGCAGAACGGTCATCTCAAATTCCTTCTCCAAGACCTACTCGATGACAGGTTGGAGAATCGGATACACGGCAGGCCCAAGTGAAGTCATTGATGCCATAGGTAGGCTTCAAGATCATATGACAAGTAACCCTACAAGCATAGCTCAGATGGCTGCGCTAGAGGCAGTCAGGGGCCCTCAGGACTCAATCAAGACTATGATCATGGCATTTGATGAGAGAAGAAGACTGATGGTTCGCAGGCTCAATGAGATGAGTAATATCCAGTGCGAGATGCCTCAAGGCGCATTCTATACCTTCCCTAACATAGAGAGTACAGGCCTCACGTCAATGGAGTTCGCCAAGAGACTCCTTGATGAGGAACATGTGGCGGTGATCCCGGGAATAGGTTTTGGGAGCGATGGGAACGTTCGTCTGACCTACGCGACCTCAACGCAGGAGATAGAGAGAGGGATGGATCGAATGGAGAAATTCTGCAGTCGGCTTGAGCACAAACCTGCCTAGCGCACGCTACATGGTCCTCTTCGATAACAGTGTTGCTAAGGGCAAAAAGATCATAATGCTGATCGCAAGTACCAAGATGTCTGCGGATATCGCGTTCAAATCCAATCCAAGATACATTATTCGTCTCAGAGCTTCGTTGCCCCAAGTCCACGGAAGCGCTCTCGATATTGCTCTGCCACCAGCCGGCAGTATCTCCGGCGCCGAAAAG
>JAPKYM010000167.1 GCA_026394315.1 Candidatus Bathyarchaeota archaeon
CAGTACAAGGTTCCCGCCGAGATCTGTCGACCACAGTTCTCACAAAATTGCGTCGGAGCAGGAGGCACCGCAACAGGACGCGTCGCAGAAGCACGTGGCATCTTACTTGCTCTGCGGCGTAGCGCAGCGAAGACTAAGCCAAGGGGGACAGCAAGTAGAAGCAGAGCGATAACACCCATTTGGTTGTCGCCTATGGGAAACGGTTGGGAAATCGGCGTCGAATAGACCGAGCTAAACGATCGGGTAGTTGTGTACTCGATCTCTGTGCTAAAGGTGGAATAAACGGTCAAAGTGGTCGTTTGCAGGCGAATGTCGTAGAGCGCAAAGGTGCCCTTGACATCCTGGTTCCGTGCGCTTCCGTAGTTCTCGAAGATGAAGTAGTACGTCCCATCCTGTGGAACAACCCAGTCCAGAGTGTATGACGTGGTCTCGGCGATGAAAAGATAGGCGTCGACCTTCTGACCGCACCCTGCCTCTTCGTACCTGATGAATTGATCTTTGGACATTAGGTAGAAATTAAGTCCCTTGTCCGACGTCACGTATCCGAAGAGTCTTTGGCCCGCCACAGCGTTGTATGTCACTGGTAGGAACTGGCAGCCCCCCGAGGTCGCGGCCTTTACAGTAAAAGGCTTTTCCGTATCTCTCAAGAGAGTATTAGTTGCTGTGCTAGTCACGACGGTAGTTGAGACCACCATGGTGCTAAGTTGTGTGCTCGTGACAACATCTGTCACCGTTGTCCAAGAAGTAATTGTAGTGAAGCTCTGGCTACTTGTCGTGGGTGAAGGTACCTCTAGATCCGGAATAGTTACTTCCTTTGGAAGGATCTTTTCGCCATTGGGTAGTGTCAATGGTTCTTCAGTGTTTCCCGGATCAAATGTTAGTGTAGCCACTTGATCCTTCTTGATTGAGGCGTTATAATACCGAAGACCTCCTCCTGTGCTGGTTAGGACTTCAAAATCACCGTCTCCGGTTCCCGTGAGTTTTACATCATATTTTCCTTCAGGCAACCACAGGTACCACGCGATATTCGTTTCCGATTCCGGGTAGATGAATAATTCAATCCCTTCAATCTCAATAACTAATTTTCCATTCACTATCCCAACATGTTTCCCCTTATCATTGGAAACATCTAAAGTAACAGGACACGTTACTGCAACATGACGTCCCAGACCAGCGTCAGCAGTTCTTGGTACGGTTGGATCAACCTCCGGAGCAGTGGGAGGAGTACCAAGTTTCCAAATACCATCTGCATGACTTATTCCTATATCTGGATCTACAACATAGTATAGGCCAAGCGCTTTCAAATCATGATTCCAGTACACCTGTCCACCTACTGTTGGAAAGGCAAGCAGGAATGGTTCTCCCTTCATATATTCTGATTCGCCGTAGACAGAAAGCTCAGACCAGCCTACAGTAGTATAGTAACGTGAAAATTGTTTCAGAGTAAAGGCTTCAGGTTTCTGGTTAGGCCAAGGATCCAATACAACATTATCCATTTGTTTATTCCATTTTTCCTTCTGCCAGTAATTGTATAGAACCACAGCACGATGCTCATTATACACCTTCCCGTAGTATTCCTCTCCCCGGACTATCGGTCCATAATCTATTGCTCTAAGAGGATGACTAGTCCATGCTCTATTTCGGTCGAATCTTAATTGGTTTAGGAACTTTAGAGTTTTATCTCTATAGCCTGCGCAGTTGTAACCATTTTGGAGTTCTTCGCAAAAAATAATCCCTTTGCCCCTGCATAAGATTTCGTTATTATAAATTCCCCACCAAAAATTAGGAGGCTCCTTTGCGTAAAGAGCTAAGGGACCTACGCGTGTTTTCTTGTAATAATATCGTGTCTCATCTTGGTGAGATGGAACAAGAGGACTATCCTTGAACAGTTTGATAATCTTATCATATGGTATTTCGGTTGCACCAATATTTGGTTCAATAGTAGCAATTGTAATCTTGCTTTCAATCTTTACATAGTCTGTGCTACCAATTTTTTTTGTTGATTTTAATCCATATTCCTGTGGATTGACAGATGCATTAATATTATATGACCCTATTTTATACGGCGCAAAAGGCATAAACGTGTATGTCCCATCTGATTCTGTTAAGATTTTTTGCTTATTGCCGAATGCAAAGGCATGAGCCTGACCATCCGGCAGCTTGATAGTTAATGTAAATCTTGCATTTGAAGCTGCTTCATACTTTCCTCCTTTATACGTATTTGTAGCCTCGTCATATGTAGCGCCGACCAGCTGTTCTATCTTCACAGTTAACTTGACCGGTTGACCAGACTCGTATTGCTTGTTTGAGCTGTCGCATGTTATTGAGATTTTCATCGGCGGCTGTTCTGCAGGACCTTCTACATCAATCACGAGATGCTCCATTGAGGGTTCTGATCCGAGGGTAATGCGCCCGCGCGCTTCATCCTCGTATGTTGCGGTTGCAAGTATCTGAACATCATACATCTCTCCAGGTGGGGTTGAAGAGGGAACCGTCACGGAAACAACGGATTTGAAGGGCGGGTATCCTTTGCATATAGAGAGGGAGACTGGAAAATCTTCCTTAAGCCTTTCCCTATTATATAGGAAGGTTCCCGAATATTCCAGTGTTATCTCAATACCCTTCAATTCACCCCACCAAATATTTTTGGTGTTGATTTCGAATTCAACTACTTCACCGGGGGCGGCAAGTACTACTTTCTCCGGAGAGTGTTTGATCCAAGGATGAGCTGAGGTCTCTGGGATGGTCGTGACGATTGCCCCAAGGGAGATGATCGTCAATATCAAGATGGAGCACCGCCTATTCAATTCACGCTCTCCCCTTTGCTTTTCTAACGAGCAAACATGAGTGCGCGTACGCGCGCGTGGGCCTTCCATCTTTATTCATCAGAATCACTTGCAGATCTTCTTTACTTAGAGCTAATTCTTAGTTTTAATCTTGTTGAGCTGAAATACCCATTGTACTCAGGAGTGAACTCAACAATAGGATAATCATAACTAGCTTATGCAAAAGCCTAGGCAATGTGAATCCCAAACTATACTCCTTCATTAAAAGTATTAAGCCTTAACGAAAATTGATCTACACTTCGCGCGCTCTCAGGCAGACAAGTCATCAGGAAGATCTGCCAAAGAGATGGAAAGAAATTCAGTGCGATACCTCAAATCTCATTCAAAGCGCGCTAGTCGTCTCACAGCACAAGTGAAAAAGATCTTCTTGACAGTTGTTATAGTGAAGCAGCTAGTATCGGAATGAATAATAAACGTTATTACCCTGTAACAGGCATAGGAGCGGACAAGTGTTCCAGATGAGTACTAGTAAGCTTCCACTAACATTATTCTTCATGGCAATATTGCTTGTTTCAGCTCCAGCACTATTTCTTCCATCTGCTCATTCCACTCAGCTAGTAGTTGACAGCAGATTTACAGGGGTTCCCCCTATCATAGACGGGAAGATGGAAGGATTATGGTCCAATCCTCAGATTACTATGAAAACCCCCGATTACCCTATAGACGCGTTTGCCTATTTCTTGAATGACCAATCCAATCTGTATGTCTTGGTTGACGCAGTTGGAGATACCACCCAAGAAGCCCTTGATGAATGCCTTCTGTGGTTCGGTTTCGTACTATTGGTCTAGATGAAAATGATGTCAGTACTTGGGCCATTCTACAAACCTCATTGTCAAGACCTGTCGGCGGAGTCGTGATGTCAACAAACAAGCTTGAGATCCTAACACCTTACCTAGCGTTAGTTGGTCTAGTCACAGCAGTATCAGCAGTCATGATGGTGGGAAGACGCAAAAACTAAACGACTTTCCCCTCTTTATTTTTCGAGACTCCTTAGGATACTTTTTTCTTTGTTTTCTGGGCTCCCGAAGCGAGCCAGTAGTAAATTTCGCATCGTGCAGAGCGCGAGTGGAAGTAAGCTGAGCAATTAATGCGCGCGCTAAGCCAAAACTGACAGTAGGACTAAACAACTAAGGACTGAATTAATGATTAGTGCTAAACAGGCTTCTAAGTCACTAATCTACATAGTAATTTAGCAGCTAAACCTTAGTTACCACTAGCGCTAACCATATTAATTAGTTAAGTCTAGCCAGTAGCGGTTGACGTAAGCGCGCGCTACCGGCGAAAGAGAAAGAAGCTCTCCAAGACTATTGATTAGTCTCTTTTTCTCTTAACCAAGTCGACCGTTGATACGACTGCTAATAGTCCTGCTAGTGCTAGGTAAGGTGCAGTGATTGCTAGCGTGTTTGTAGGCATCACGACACCGCCGACCGGTCGACAAGCCGGCAAGTTAGGACAGCCATTACCTCCTACCGTGAAGTGCGTGCTGACTGATTCTGTCTGAGGGTTGCCAACGCCGTCAGCGACCATAACTTCTGCGGTCACCACGTAGTCACCGGCACACACAGAGTCGGCCACTGTGAACGATTCTGTATCAAATTTGGATATCAATCCGTCAGGATATGACGTGAGTAGCGTACGAGAGGCGTCCACGATGGCGGGAGCTCTATTCCCATCCTGGGCAATAATATAATCGATTTGCTGTCTAGGGCACCCGAATACCGGGTCCAACTGGATAGTGGGAGCTGTGGTCGCGCTACTACCATTTTGAGCGAATAATGAGGCGCTCCCAAGAGCTACTAATACCGCTAAGAGCGTTATGACGATTACTTTCGGACGAGTCATTTCTATCACAATTACCTACTTCATTGCTTGCAGCGTGTAGATAACGTTTGTTATTCATTCCGATACTTCGGCTTCTTCGAGAGATTCAGGTTCGACAGGCTCAGGCCGCTTAATTCCAGGCGTTCTAACATCGCCGACTCTATAGTTATGCCGCATATCCGGATGAATGTGCTTTGCCCAATGTGCCAAACAGTAACCTTCACGACAGTCCAAGCACGATATTCTCGCAGCCTTCCGCCAGCATGAACACTTAGACCGAATAAATAGACTTCACCTCACGAGTTTGATTATTTGATTAATCCATAGGGGGTTAGCAAGAAAAGAGAGGGCGCGCGCGTACTCGTTGGTAGGACGTCTACGCCGACTGCCACCATTCTCACAGGCTGCCAGTTGGGGTGATCATCGCGCGCGCTTCGTTAATGCTTCTGACAATTCCTCTGTTGTCTTGGCAGAATAGCTTTGGGGGTATGAGAAGACAATGTGCCTGACGCCAAGTCTCTTCAGTTCATCAATATACTGAGGAAGTTCGTCCTGTCTCTTGAATATTGAGAACTTCTCGATTACGTGGGAAGGAATCAGTTCTAGAATTGACTTATCAAGAGGCCTTTTCTCCAGCTCTCTGCGAGCAGGCTCCATGCTTTTCAGTAGGGAGAACTTTTCAAGAACAGCGTCTGAGGCTCCTAAAGCCACGGTTGCTGATGCATAACGCAGAATTTTGTGAATTTCCGGATTGAAATCCTTGTATACGTATGAGGGTGCGAAGACTCCGACGAGCTCAGGTACTGAGCCCTTAGCTTCCTGAATAGTCTCGAGAGCCCATTGCACCATCTCGGGTGATGAGTAGTTCAGAAGAACGCCGTCAAAAGAAGAGGTTGTCTTGAGCAGCTTTGGTCCTTGAGCACCAAGCCAGATCTTAGTTTCTAGTTTTCGTTTTCTGAGTATTTC
>JAPKYM010000303.1 GCA_026394315.1 Candidatus Bathyarchaeota archaeon
TTCATCTTCCAGCCGAATACCGTATTGTAAAATTTCTTAGCCCGCGCAAGATTGTCGGCGGGTATTTCGAAATGTACAACCTTGTCCATACACATCTACCTTGTTGCAGATCACCAACACACTCAACCATTTAACTTGTGAGGAATAAGAGAGCGGCTTAGGAGCACTAGCGCGCGCGACGTTGCTCAACCCGTTCTACTCTGTTTAGCGTGTGCCACAACACTTGTAAATGCGAAATAGACAAAGTTTAAGATTCTACTAGGACTCTTACGAACGTTCCTTAATCGAGGTTATCGGCACTGTCGACACGACCAAGACTTAGAAGCAGAGAAGTCATTGAAGGACCGGACCGGTACGTTCATCGTGCCTTGTTCAAGTGTGCAGGTTTTACCGAGGAGGATATGAGTAAACCGCTAGTTGCGGTGGTTAACTCATGGAATGAACTGGTCCCAGGCCACATACACCTGAACACTCTAAGTCAGCACGTCAAGCGCGGCATCCTTGGGGCTCAAGGAACCCCCATAGAATTCAACACAATCGCTCTCTGCGATGGTATTGCCCAAGGTCACGAAGGGCTAAGAATGTCTCTGCCCAGCAGAGAATTGATCGCTGATTCAATCGAGATAATGATTCAAGGTCACATGTTCGATGCGATGGTCTGTCTAACTACTTGCGACAAGATCAACCCAGGCATGTTGATGGCCGCGGCACGTCTGGACATACCGACAATAATGGTTCCTGGAGGAGCGATGCTGCCCGCCTGCCCCACATGGGGATACTACCAAGGCCAGAATATCACTGTAGGGCAGCTTTTTGAGGTTCCAGGACTCCTTGAGGCCGGCAAGATGACAGCTGAGGAAGCAGCATATCTTGAAGACATCACATTGACCGGGCCTGGTGCCTGCGGAGGACTATACACGGCCACAACCACACAAGCATTGATGGAAGCTCTGGGAATGACTCTACCCTACATGGGCACGACGCCTGCAGTCGATGCTGCGAAGACACGCCTCTGTCACGACATAGGCAAACAGATCATGACACTTATCGAGAAGGATGTCAAACCCAGCCAGATCATGACCCAAGAGGCTTTTGAAAATGCGATTACTGTGGACATGGCACTGGGCGGCTCGACAAATACGATCCTTCATTTGAAGGCTGTAGCGAACGAAGCTGGAATCAACCTCCCGCTTGAACTCTTTGATGAGATAAGCAGAAGGACGCCCCACCTCTGCAACATGTCTCCAAGCGGAGTCTACAAGATCATTGATCTCCACAACGCTGGAGGCGTTCCAGCTTTAATGAAGGAACTAAGTGACATACTTCACACGGACCTCAAGACAGTCTGCGGAAAAACCATCAAAGAGATAATTGACCAGGCTAGGGTTTTCAATCCTGAGGTCATTAGGCCGCGAAGCAATCCAGTCCACAAAGAAGGAGGATTGGCTATTCTTCGCGGAAGCTTGGCACCTGACGGAGCGGTTCTGAAGATCGCTGCCGTAACCTCTAAGATGTACAAATTCAGAGGTCCGGCCAGAGTCTTCAACAGCGAGGAAGAAGTCATCGCGGCACTCAGGAAAGGAGCCATCAATGCAGGAGACTTCATAATCATCAGATACGAAGGGCCTAAGGGCGGACCTGGCATGAGAGAGATGCTGATGGCCACAGCCATGATTGCTGGGATGGGTCTTGGAGAGTCTTTGGCACTTGCAACTGACGGAAGATTCTCTGGAGCAACTAGGGGCCCATGCATCGGGCATGTCTCGCCAGAAGCAGTTGAAGGCGGACCCATAGCCCTCGTGAAAGACGGTGACATTATTTCATTCGATGGCACCTTGAGGAAGCTGGAGCTTGAGGTCCCAAGAGATGAACTGCAGAAGCGGTTGAAGTCTTGGAAGCCACCCGAGCCAAAGACAAAACGTGGGTACCTGTATCGATACTCAAAACTCGTTACCTCAGCTGACAAGGGCGCAGTCTTCAAAGACGCCTAGACCAGTCTTTCCGGCACATTGTCTGGCCTATGCTCGGAACAAGGCCGCAGGCCGAACGCCCTTAGTTTCTTGGCAACTCTGGGGTACATTATGACCTCCTCAGTTTCAAGATCTCTTGCGAGTCTAGGATCGATACTCGAAAGTCGATTAGCCAACTGCAGAAAAGAGTCGCGGGAAGAGAAGGATGTCATCACTGCTGCATGACAACTGACTCCATCATCAACCAGATTCTTCAACGATTGCAGTTGGAACTCAAACCCCTGGGAAGAGGCCCCTGTCAGCTTTTCAAAGTCATCTTCATTGCATCCTTTGAGTGAGACTCGGACATGAAGGAATCTGAAGTCTGAGAGCGCCCTTGAAAAGTTGCGATCATTTCCTAATAGAATGCCGTTCGTCTCAAGAATAAAGTTGAGAGATTTGTTATACCTGAGACGTTCCAGTAGCTGCAGCAGGTGTGGCATGCTGATCGTGGGCTCTCCGCCACTTACTCTGGCTTGATTGTAGCCTTTTGCTGATGCCGTTGATCCGAGTCTTGCGGCGACTTCTTGAGGGCTTTGGTAGAAGCCTGTTGAATCTGAATTGTAAAACGAATTCTCATTTGCCCAGCAGAATCGGCAGGACAATCCACACCCCACGCAATCTGCTGTTGCCACGCCTCCGTACCATCTATCAGCTCTGAACCGCCAGTATTTTCTCTCAAAATGTCCATTTACTGTTCTGGACACCCACCTCTCCAAAAGACGGTGACGTTCGACTGGGTCATACGGCGTGTGGTTCAAAAGGTTGGATCCTAGAGAAAATCCTCTAGGAGTACTCGGATCTGATTCCAAGTCGCACAATCATGTGGATAGTGGAGGACGGATAGGCTATCACTTTGTGAACTTGGTCATTCTGGTGCTGCAGACCGGGCAGACAGCTTTCAGAATTGGTCGTCCCTTGACTGTTAGCTCCCTTTTGACGCAACTGTCCTCAACTGTAACCTTCTTCTTGCACTTGACGCAGAACATCTCTCCCAAATGTGCTATTCCTCCTTGTGTGAGTTGATATTACCGATTTAATAAGCCTAATGTTGATGCAAATTTTTTCATTGATTAGTCTAAGCTTTGTCGCCAATTCACTGGTACGCCCAAAGCTCCGTTGTAAAGCCCTGATAGACACACGCCCACCGAACATAGAAGAAACACGACCCTGAATACGCTGGAAGAGATGGCACCAAAACGACCTTCAGTATTGTCCACATGACATGCAGCAAACATATATCGCCTCACCAGAACAACCTCAACATTCGTTCTCATAGCGACCCTTGGTGTCAAGCATGGATATCTTAGACTATGAAAAACAGCTCAGATACGAGTTCTTTCAAGATGTGCCCGCGCGCGTGCTGCTCAACGGCAAATACATGACCTTCTTTCTCATTGAGATCCCAGCCGGAAAAGGAGTCCCGCCACATAATCATCCTCATGAGCAGATGGGCATCTGCCTTAGTGGGCAAGCAGAATTCGTATCCGGAAAGAAGACTGAAATTGTGCATAAAGGAATGGTCTACAGGATAGAACCTAATGAGGAACATGAGGTCAGGATAATCGGATCTCAGAATGGACTCTTTCTGGACGTCTTCAGCCCTCCAAGAACGGAATATGTTTCCAAGCAGAAATCCTTCGAAGTCGTCGAAAAGCCCCAGTCTTGAAATCACCCGCTTAGACTGCTTTAAGCCCGCGCGAAGGTGTTGACCGATGTCCTGTTTTTCACTCGAGAGTGCTTCGAGCTTGCGATTGAGGGGTCGATCTTGAGAAGAAGAACCCGGTACAGAGTAGTTCAACGACACCATCTAAGCTATGATCCAGAAGTCACTGTCCATATCTTCAGGTCAGAACATGGCATCATTACAAAGCTGCAGAGGTTGTTGAAGTCCCAGCCTTCAGAGACGTTTCTCACTCTTCTGTCGGAGTTCGTTCAAATACAGAGGCAAACCAGAACGACCTATTCTGAACCTGAAATGAGATGTCTCTACGAAGAGAACCAAGTATTGAAACAGAAGACCCAGAAGAAGAGGAAGAGGCTAGGACGCAGAAAGGGGCACTCTGGCGCGCGCTCTTTTCAAAAGGGGGCTATGAAGACTGGATAGTCTGGGCTAATGCCCGACGCGCGCTATCATGTTGATGGAATTACGTGTCGTCGTGTTCTGAGTCTAAATGGGGGCTCGGCACCGCTTCATCCATAGGCTCTTTCGACCGTTCCAACAGATAGATATAGCCCAATTCGGCACGAGTGCAGTCCAGTAAACAAGTTCTGC
>JAPKYM010000240.1 GCA_026394315.1 Candidatus Bathyarchaeota archaeon
GAAAGAAGTCAGCGAATACAAAACCTCATCAATATGCATAAGATGTGGCTCAGAAAACATTGAGAGAAAAGGCAGACTCTTCAAGTGTCTAGAATGTGGATTGGAGGCTCATAGAGATGCTATTGGCGTCTTGAATATGGCAAACCTCCATAATGGAGGAACAGCTATCAGGGTGATGACACACCCTAAACTTCTAAAGTGGGATGGAATGAGGTGGCAGCCTAGAAGGGCAGTGACCCACCAACCAATGAACACTCCAGAAGCTAGAATCCCCTGTCTTTAGGCAGGGGAGTGTCAACTAATCCGGTCCATTTATGTGGCGCGAGCAGGAATTCTTCCCACTAGTTGGGTTGCACCACTTGGGACAGGTTGGTATGAAATCGCAGTCAAAATATGATGTTGAACTGATCAGTATTGAGAAAAAGGACGAGCTTACTCAGCTCTACTCGAAAGAAGTTCATTACGAAGAAAGAGCTGACATCTACGGGTGCTGCATCAAACTTCTGACAAATCTCAAATATGTCAAGGAGCAATGGGAAGAGAATTTCTACCCTATGTCGGCCTACGTCAGATCCCATGGCAGACTCGTGGTTGTAGAGGAGAAAGATAAGCCCTTAACCGTGCTATATGATCCATTGTCAAAGACAAGCATCTTGGTAAACGTGGACTATTACGGATGGGTCAAATCCATCGCGTTGGCCACAGCAGGAGACATACTCGAAGACGAGCATAACATAAACAGTGTTCACGGAGCCTGCATGGACCTAGATGGCCACGGAATATGCCTAATCGCACCCCCAGGAACAGGAAAAACTACGCATACCTACGGCCTGCTTCGAATCCCAGAAGCGAGAATACTCTCAGACGACTGGTTCTTCGTCAGATTCTCAAATGGCGATGCACTTGCATACGGCTCTGAAAAGAACTTCTACACGCCCGCAGATGTAGCACAGAGCTGGGACGAGTACAAACAACTAGTTGATAATGCGAGTTTCGATCCCCAAGGGAGAGCAATTCTCGATGTTAGATGGATAGTAGGCAAAGGCAGAGTCGTGCCCTTTACAACAATCAGAAAGATGATGCTTCTCAAACGAGATCCTGACGATGCCGCAGGAGCAAGAAGAATAGGCCCCTCTGAAGCCCTCAAGTTCCTAGAAGCACAGAGCTTCTGCAATCCCCATCTTCTGGTAAAATCAGAAAGAAAGACAGAGATCAGAAGAGTCTTCTTCAAGAAATTGCTGGATCGGGTCGACATCTACATGATCAATACGACACCGCCTCCACGCGAAACCCATGAGATAATCAGAAAAGTGTGCAGCATCCGTTGATTTGCCTGGGTAGCGCACGCTGGGTAACGCTGGCTAGGTAAAAGGCTTGGATGCAGAAAGTTGAAGATGAGCCAGCAAATCTTGGAGAGAAACGTCTATCATGAATAAAGACGCAAATCTTCAGATGGAATCAACCGAAGAGAAAGGAAGTGACTGGCTCTATCTTGCGATACTTGTCGCAGTAGCAACAATCACGTCAGCTATTCTCAACTGGGTTCTCCAAGGGATTCCGTTAGAACTGACAATCCCGCTTCTGAACAAACCTGCAACTGTCTCCTTACTGTTATTCTATTTTGTTATCTTTGGTGGTGGTAGTTATGTCGGTTACCTTGGGTTGAAGGAGCTCATCTGGGAGAAGCGATTTTCTGTTGAGTTCCTCATGGCTGTGGCTGCCATAGGAGCAGGTCTTATCGAATATCTTCTGGAAGGAGCCACCGTCCTCTTCTTCTACTCACTCGCCGAATACTTTGAAGACCACATCCAAGACAGAGCAAGAATGATCATAGAGGAACTATCCTCCTACATCCCTGACACAGCAAGGAGACTTAGGATAACAGAAGAAGAAGTCCACATCAAAGAGATCCTCCCAGGAGATATGATCCTTGTCAAACCTGGAGAAAGAATACCTCTTGACGGCAGAATTGTAAGCGGCATCTCCTACGTAGACCAATCCGTTGTAACTGGAGAATCTAAGCCTGCCCTGAAGAGAAAAGGGGACCATGTGTTTGCAGGCTCACAAAACAGCACCGGCATTCTGCAGTTCAAGGTGACCAAGATCGCAGATGAGACCCTTGTCTCCAGAATAGTTGATCTAGTAATTCAATCTAGAAAAAGAAAAGCGCACATGGAGAGGTTAGTAAACAGATTCGCTAAGATCTACGTCCCAATAGTAATAATCAGCGCTCTAGTGGTAGCCCTTGTGTTCCCTCATTTCTTTAGTGGAGACCAAAAGACATGGGTATATCGGGCGCTGATCCTCCTTGTAGTCTCATGTCCAAGTGCTTTCCTAGTATCTGTTCCAGCAACAATCTTCACCTCAACAGCAACTGCCGCAAGAGGCGGAGTCATAATAAAAGGTGGAGAATATCTTGAGAATCTACACAAGATCAGATCTGTAGTCTTCGACAAGACAGGCACCCTTACTTTGGGACGACTTGAAGTGACTGACATTGAACTTAGAGACCAGACCACACATGTTCTGAACTATGCAGCAGCACTGGAACGATACTCCACCCACCCTGTAGCTGAGGCAATAGTTCGAACTGCTTCAGATGAAGGCTTGGACATATCAGCTGCCAAAGTGGAGGAGATAACCGAGATGCCAGGAAAAGGCGTAACAGGACTTGTTAACGGCGCGAAGATTGCGATCGGAACTAATGAGTTTATGAAGGAAAATATATCTGAATTTGGGTCTGATTTTGACACAGCTTCAAAATGCGACTTGCACAGTAGAATATGCATATCCATTGACGGTGAGTTTGCAGGAACAATATGCTTAGAAGACAAAGCTAGAAACGACGCGGCAGAGGCTGTAAGACAACTCAAAAAGAGAGGAGTGCACACAGTCATGCTGACAGGTGACACCGAACAGATTGCCAAAAGGATGGCGCAAGAACTCAAACTTGACGAGTACAGAGCAGAGATACTACCGGAAGAGAAACAGAAGGTAGTGAATGAACTAAGAACAAAATATGGACCCGTCGCTATGGTGGGAGACGGAATAAACGACGCTCCAGCCTTAGCAGCCTCAGATGTTGGAATCGCAATGGGAGGATCTGGAGTTGACGTCGCGTTGGAATCAGCAGATATCGTACTAGTCAAAGACGAGCTAGTAAGAATTCCCTACTTGCTGAGACTGAGCGACCTGACAATGAAAGTTGCAAAGCAAAACATTGCCGTTTCACTTGCAACGAAGTTAGCTCTGGGCGTACTGGGTTTGTTAGGGATTACCCCACTATGGTTTACGGTTGTAGCAGGAGATGACGGCGTGACAATGCTTACTCTCCTTAACCTAATCAGAATAAGACGTTTCAGGAGTTAGTGCACGTCCATCTAGTGGCCAAGATGATTCTGCAAGTCACTCAAGACTTAAGGCGACGATTCCTAGGTTTGCAGGCTCTGGTGGGATATGTCGAAGAGGCAAAGGTTACAGAAAGTGGTGTTGAACTGAATAAGTTTGGTGAGGAGCTGTCTGTAGAGGCTAAGGAAAAATATACTCTAGAGTCTTTGAAGAATGTACCAGTCTTCAGGGCCTATAGGGATTTTTTCTGGAAAGTTGGGATAGACCCCACTAAAGTCAGACCGGCAGCAGAAGCGCTCATAAGGAGAATTCTAGCCGGGAAAGCGCTTCCAAGAATAAATAATCTGGTCGACGCCTACAATTTGGCCTCCATCAAGACTGGGATCGCACTTGCAGCATTCAACCGTGACGAGCTTAAAGGCGAACTGGTGATGCGACAAGCACAACAGGGAGAAAGGTTTCTGGGAATAGGAATGCAGAACGAGGCAGTGTTGACTGGAAAAGAAGTCGTCATCTCAGACTCAGAGAAACTCATAGCAGTATATCCGCACAGAGACAGTGAGAAATCAAAGATAACTAAGCTCACAGCCAACATCCTGATTCTAGCTTGCGGTGTCCCGGGAATTGAGACCCAGACTCTAGAAAACGCTAGGGAGATAGCGTTAGACTACATTGTCAGGTTCTGCGGCGGAATAAGCAGTCTATCACAGCATAACAAGCATCCCTAAGAATGATTAAAAAGGATGAGCGCAAATAGCCTATGTTGGGGCCTAAATGTCGATCCTGGGAACACGTGCTGAGTTAATCTATGACCTAAACCTGATCCTCCAAATATTGATATTTCTGATTCTCCTTACCGGAGCCTATTACGCCAAGAGAAGAATACAATACCGAATACATGGCAAAATCATGGCCTTGGCAGTGGCACTCAACGCCTTGTCAATAGTGATTGCCATGGGCCCAAGACTAGTCGGGAGTCTCAGCTTCTTGACATCCACCATGACCCAATCACGTTCACAGATGACGTTTCTCCACCCAGTTCTTGGAGGAATAGCGGAGCTGTTGGGTATAATCGCTGTAATCACATTGAGACCCTGTGGCTCCAAGATGGGATCAAGAGTTAGACAACTGATGCGGGCAACCTTCATGCTCTGGGCAGCAGCATTTCTCGTGGGATTAGCAGTGTACTTGGCTTTCTACGTAATTTAGTTAAGAGTAGCGCGCCCTTGCAGAGATAAAGTGTGGCATCGATCAGAAGACTAGCGAGAATATCATTTGGACTCAACTTCTATGAGTGAAGACCTTGGCAAGAAAGAGGCCCTAGTAATAGTAGATATGCAGAAAGACAATGTTGGAAGATTCTGTATTCCTATAATACCAAAGATCAGGCTATTGATCGAGAAGGCCAGAAAGAAAGGCGCAATCATAGTCTACGCGTGTGATAGCCGATATGGTGATGACGAACTCTTCAGGATGATCGGGATAGAACCACATACTATACGCGGAACAAAAGGCGCCAAAGTGATAGCTGAACTTGACCCTCAGCCTGACGACATTATCGTTGAAAAAAGGATGCTGAGCGCCTTCTTCGGCACAGACCTAGACTTCACCCTGAGGCAGAAAAGAGTTACAAGATTAATCATAACAGGTATCAGAACAGAAGCTTGCTTACTGAAGACAGTTTTGGATGCCTTTGAACTTGGCTATGAAGTCCTCGTTCCACAAGATGCATGTGCTTCACCCTCGATACAGAATCATGAAGCAACTCTGAAGAGTCTCGAAATACTTAAGATACAACAAACCAAAGCAGAAGAACTTCTGGAAAGCTGAAAGGAAATATGCTTTCTATCCGCAAATGACTGGCGATTTCCTCTGAAATAGTACCCGGATTGGTTTCCAAGAACATGTCTCAACCCAGCCTTGAGGCCCAAGTTGAAGCTCTTCCTGAGAAGACTGGAGTATACGTGATGAAAGGCGAAGAAGTGCTCTATGTTGGAAAAGCCTCAAACCTTAAGGAGAGAGTGAAGAACCATTTCCAGGCAGCCAAGACCAACCTACGAGAATCCCTGATCGTCAATGGCACAAACAAGATCGACTACATTATAACGACCTCAGATGTTGAGGCGCTTGTTGAGGAGAACATCCTAATCAAACAATACCGGCCAAAGTACAACATCCGACTTAAAGACGACAAGACGTATCCCTACCTTAAGCTTAGCTTGGAGGAGGAATACCCAACTCTTTCGATCGTACGCCGACCTAGGAGAGATAACAACAGATACTACGGTCCCTATGCCGACGTTGCTGCCATGCGACAATCCCTCACCGCATTAAGAAGGCTCTTTCCTCTTCGAGCGTGCAAATATGATCTAAAGAAGCCTAGAAAAAGACCGTGCACATACTATCAGATGGGCCTATGCAGCGGAATATGCGCGGGGATGATATCGAAAGAAGAATACAATGAGCGAGTCAAGGCACTTCTTCTTGTTCTGGAAGGGAAGACTGAGCTTGTGATAGAGAAGCTACGCAAGCAGATGGTGGAAGCATCAACAAGCCAAGAATACGAAAAGGCCGCTCGTATAAGAGATCAAATAGAGGCTCTAGAGAAGACCCTAGCGAAGATAACTGTTGTATTCTCCAAACCAGTCGATCTTGATGTCTTGGGGCTTGCAAAGACCCAGTCTGAAGCCTGTGTTCAGGTTCTGCAGGTCAAAGGAGGCAAATTGATTTCATCAGAGTCCTACGAGCTTAACGCATCAGACGCTGAAGATAACGAGATAATGGAGTCCTTCATCAAGCAGTACTACTCGAGAAGGATTTTCTCTCCGCCAGAGATATTAGTCTCAACAAAACTAGGTGGCGCATCAATAATTCAAGAGTGGATGCAGGAGAAGTTCGGCTCGAAGACAGCCATACTGCGTCGTGTTAGATGTCAGAAGCATCGCCTTCTCACGATGGCTGTTGAGAATGCCAAGTCTCATCTTGAAGAATTGGTTGGAAAAAGACAGCGAGCCCTGAGAGGCCTCCAAGAACTGCAGGGGGCTTTGCATTTGCTGGATCTCCCGGAATTGATCGAGTGTTTTGACGTCTCAACACTGACTGGAAGAAGCTCCGTCGGATCGATGGTAACCTTCCGGAATGGTGAGTCTCTGAAGAGTCGTTATAGAAGGTACAAGATAAGAACAGTAGTCGGCCAAGATGACCCCCGGATGATCGGTGAGCTCGTTCAAAGAAGATACCAGCGACTATTGACAGAGAAATCCCAATTACCAGACTTGGTGATTGTAGACGGTGGATCAACCCAATTGATTTCAGCGGAGAGATCTCTCCGAAATTTAGGTCTCGAACTTCCAGTAATTGGGTTGGCAAAAAGATACGAACAGATATACGTTCCTGCAAGGACGGAGCCGATCGAGCTTCAGAAGAATTCAGAAGGACTCTACCTTATCCAGCGAATAAGAGACGAAGCCCACAGGTTCGCAATAGCGTATCATAGGAAACTCCGAAGCAAGGCGCAAACTTCACTTGGTAACGATCAGGACTCAGCTCAGAGCTAGTTGTTCGTCACACTTTTAGGATGTTCAGAAACATCTTCCTATTCTCTCGTGAGACTGAGGATTCTTGGGTCTTATTATTTTCTGTGAGATCAGCTAGTTCAGTTTAAATAGAGCATGGATGGAGTATCCATCCATGTTTGGCTACAAGTCCGCACCGGCAATTCTTACCATCTTGCTAATATCATTTCTAATCTCAACAACACGTGCTGAGACCGGGTTTCCGTTAACTGTGACCGATGACTTCGGAAGAAACGTCACTATAAGCGCACCTCCTACGCGAATAGTCTCCACAGCTCCCAGTAACACAGAGATTCTTTTCGCTTTGGGGCTTGGAGACAGGGTTGTAGGAGTGACCAAGTATTGTGATTGGCCACCACTTGTTCT
>JAPKYM010000015.1 GCA_026394315.1 Candidatus Bathyarchaeota archaeon
AAAGTGGATTTAAATCACGAATTTCATTGTCGGTCCCAGCCGAGTTGCTCAGGAGTCTGGACGAACTCGCGCGAATAAAGAAAGCTCGCAGGTCGACGCTCTTACTTGAATCACTCAAGCAGGGAGCCAGAGAAGTCAGGATACGTTTCGCTCTGGAACAATACGAGAGGGGTTTCATGTCTGTCGGTAAGGCTGCGGAGGTGGCGGAGGTAAGTCTGGCAGAATTCTTGTCGGAGATGCGAAAAAGAGGAATCACACCTCGCTACAGTCTGGGTTTGTTGCTCAGAGAGTCTGGCAAAGAATGACTGCGACTTCAGATCTCGCTACGCTGATTATCCTCTTGAAGCACAAGGCCATTCGGCTGCTTAGGGGAGCATATTCAGAGGTCCTAGTTCCAATGTCCATCATTGAAGAAGTGCCAACTAGCTCGCTCGATGATGCCCTGTCTGAAGGATGGATTCAGCTGATGGAGGCGGACACAAACTACCTCATGCGAGTTGATGAGGCTGAGGCGAGAAGTGGGATCAAATTGTCTGTAGATGAGGAAGGATGCATTGCCCTGTCCCTTCAGTACGAAGCTCATCCTGTTGTGACCAGTGACAGGCAGGTGGAGACCGTGGCAGAACTGTTAGGAATCACTACTGAAGGCATTCCTTCAGCCATTATCGGTGCATCAAGATCCGGGATGATAAGCGAGAAAGAGAGTCTCAAGATCTTTCATGAAATCTATGAGGACTTGCTACCAGGCTTTGGTGTAGAGGGAATTTTTCTTGAGATGTCTGGACGAAAGAGCTCAATAACCGATGACTAGATCACGTTATTTTTCTTCTGAACTTCGATTGAAGTGAACCATGCGCGCGGTCTTTTGCTGGGGGATCGTTGAATTTCCAGAGCATGCAGGCTAAGGCCTCTTGCTCTTGGTCACACCGAGAGTTAGGGATTCCGTCATCTCTTCGTCAAGGTCGAGCCAGCGTACTAGCTCCTAAGCAGTCTCGGATTCTTCTTCTAACATTTGTTTGACGTATGGAAGATAATACTTGATTGCATTATTAGTTGACGTATGACACTTGGAAGCTATCTTTCTGCCAATAGCGATTTTCAGAGCCTTTTGCCTTCTGGCTTTTGCCTTCAGCTTCAACCTCTCGGGGAATCGCATTTTCACCCAGCCAGTCTTGGCATGTTCTCTGGACATTGCCACTCCAGCAGTCATCAAGTCAATAGCGTAGGACAACAAGCCCCAATCCTGAGTTCTCCGAATTCTCGCCATAAACAGGTCAGCTTTGGCCAAAGCCTCAAGAGCCCTCGCTCTGTCCCTTGGGTCTTCGATTTGGGTGGGGGCGTTCTCATATAGCCATTCAAAGAGCATTTCCTGATCTACATTAGCCAGCCCTGCAGCTTTCTTTGCCCACATGCACGTTTTTGCATTGAAAATAGAACCAAGCACCTCGAAGATACTCTCTTTTCGATCTCTATGCCCCAGCCATGTAACATCATCATAGGCTAACGTACGCGTACCAGCTGAGAGGGTTTCCAAGTCATTGAGAATCGAGCGCATATCTCCTTCATTTCTTTCGACTATGAACCTCAGAGCTTTCTCTTCGATCTCAATGTTTTCACTCAAGCAGATCCTCTTCAAGTAGGGTATGGAATCCCTGAGTCCAAGACGCTTGAATTGAATCATCAAGCAGACACTACGGAGAGCGGAAAGTCGAGGATCCCACGGGTCGTTGGCTGTTAGGACTACGGGCCATCTAGTCCGTTCAATTGCTGAGGCCATTGCCTCAACTGCTCCTCTATCAGTGCTTGGATCTATCCCATCGACTTCGTCCAGTAATATCAGCCTCTTGTCCGCAGTCAGACTGCCCTGCTCTACTGCAGTCCCTACTACTCTCTCAACTAAGGCGGTTGAACGCTTGTCACTTGCATTCATCTCCACGAGATCGAAACCTAGGTCTCTTGAGGCAGCCTCAGCAGTCACGGTCTTTCCAGTTCCAGCCGGCCCATACAGAAGTGCTCCTTTCTTCTTTGGTGGTGAACCACTCCAAGAAGTAAGCCATTCTCTTAGAGTTAGAATACTGTCCTTATTCCCCGCGACTTCGCTCAGATGTCGTGGGCGGTACTTTTGGGTCCAAGAAGCGTGCAAGAGCTTCCACTATTTCTCTCTGAATTTAGACGCTATTTGAGCCAATAGCGCACTGAGTTGAACTTCCTCGTCAGCACCTTGAGCAAGCCTAAAGTCTGCGTCACCTATTGCTTCCACTATTTCGATCTTCTTCGCCTCTGGTAAATCCATCCGGAAGACTTCAGAATGAAGCTGCTTGATAACGTCTTGCCCCGAAATCCCGTATTCTATCAGAAGATTCCGGAGCCTGTCCCTTGATTCAATGAACTCATTCTTTAGAGCCAGTGAAAGAATCTCAACCACATCCTGGGGTTTGGCCCTTCCAATCACTTGAAAGACGGTTTGCTCGTCGACTT
>JAPKYM010000181.1 GCA_026394315.1 Candidatus Bathyarchaeota archaeon
ATGGCACATTGTCAAAGCGGGCGCTAAATCATGCACCGGTAGAACGTCTTTCCAAATTCCTTCCAGTTCTGACTCCAGCAATCTTCCTAGATGTTTTGGAATATGCTCTTAGAGGCTTCTTCTCCTGAGCACGTCTCTTCAGATACCATAGTGTATTTCTACTTATGCCCAGCCTCTTAGCATCAGATGCAGATAATGAAAGGATTTTGTAACGTAACTCTTTGCTGTCCATTCTCGCGCGCTGTACCGCAGCTGCTTCGATAGACCATGTGACAGGTCTTGAGATGGCTTGGGCTTCCCTTACATTCCACTGCCTGGCTGAAGGATCCTCAATGATAACTGTATGCACTACGGAGAATTCGATTTTCCGCGTATGGGACGTGGAGACCGCGCGCGGGTTCTTCTTAAGGGCATAGTTGCTAATCAAGATACTGAATTTTGATGCTGAAGACAATAAGCAGGTCAGGTTACCATCATTTCTAACTAAGAAAGCCTGTTTCTAGTGTAAATATGGCATAAATATGTGGACAGTGATTTCAGTGCAGGTGAATGGTTTTGGCTAAGAACAGTGAACAAAAATCTACAATACTACTTACAAAAGCAGACAAACATACAGTGTGCGAGGACAGAGCACACGATTCCAATCGTGAGAAAAGCGTCGCCTCGCGAATCCAGATCGGAATCCTGGCAATTGGCCTTGTTGCCATCTTGGTCGATACTGCAGCAGCTGAATCGACGGAAAAAGCGGTCAGCACCGGAGACACAGCATGGATCCTTATTTCAGCAGCACTCGTAATGTTGATGACGCCTGCAGTAGGCTTATTCTACGGCGGGATGGTCAGAAAAAAGAATGTCCTTGGAATAATAACCCAGAGCTTCGTTATACTAGCGCTAGTTAGCATTCAATGGGTCATCATAGGATACAGCCTAGCCTTTGGTCCCGATGTCGATGGAATCCTCGGTGGAATAATAGGGAACCTCAAATGGCTTGGGCTCGAAAGCGTCGGTTCAATTCCAAATTCTAACTATGCTCCAACCATCCCACACCTGACCTTCGCGATATACCAAGCAATGTTCGCAATAATCACCCCTGCACTGGTCATTGGGGCGTTTGCTGACAGAGTGAAATTCAGCTCCTTCATAACCTTCACAGTCCTGTGGTCCACATTGGTATACGATCCGATTGCCCACTGGGTTTGGGGCACAGGAGGATGGATCAGGGCTCTTGGCGCCCTTGACTTTGCAGGAGGAACCGTCGTACACATATCAGCAGGATTCTCAGCACTGGTGGCTGCGTTAATAGTTGGAAAACGATATGGCTTCGGCTCGGAAACTGAGATGCGCCCTCATAACATAACGATGACAATACTGGGCGCTTCTCTGCTGTGGTTCGGCTGGTTCGGGTTCAATGCTGGCAGCGCGCTTAGCGCCGGAGCGCTGGCAACTCAAGCATTCGTCACGACAAACACCGCCGCTGCAGCCGCAGGCCTCTCATGGATGACCATCTCATGGATTCACAGTGGGAAGCCAAGCAGCTTAGGAATAGTAACTGGCTCAGTATGTGGACTTGTAGCAATAACCCCTGCTGCAGGATTCGTCAGCACACTTTCAGCTATAATCATCGGAATCCTTGCAGGCTCAATCTGCTATGCAGCCGTGGTCCTTCGCACAACGAAGACACGGATCGATGACACCCTTGATGTATTCTCTTGCCACGGCGTGGGTGGAGTAGTAGGCTCAATAGCTACAGGAATCTTTGCTCAGAAGCTAGTCAACCCAAGTGGGGCAGACGGCCTCTTGGCTGGAAATCCGTCACTATTGATGAGCCAGCTAATAGCTGTGGGCGCTACTGCCCTCTACGCAGTCGTAGTAACCTCAATGCTACTGATAATCTTGAGGAGGGTAATGGGCTTCCGGGTGAAAACAGAAGAGGAGGTCATTGGCCTGGATATCTCACAACACGGCGAAGAAGCATACCCAGACATGGATATCCCAGCATAGAATTGGAGGCTGAAAAAGATGAAGTTGATTATTGCATATGTGAAACCTGAGAGATTCAAGTCAGTCAAGAAGGAACTCTACAAGGCGGAAGTATTCAAGATGTCAGTCACCCAAGCAAGGGGCTGTGGAACCCAAAAGGGGTTCGTGGAAATCCTGAGGGGATCCGCTGAGGAAGTGAACCTGCTACCAAAGATAAGGCTTGAAATTGCAGTAAACGACAATTTTGTGCAGCCAACAATAGATGCCATAATCAAAGGTGCAAGAACAGGAGACATAGGAGACGGCAAGATCTTCGTCATATCTCTTGAACACTGCATAAGGATAAGAACAGGCGAGACAGGAGGCAAAGCAATAGGCTAAGCGCGAGCCAAACAGTTCTCTGCCTTTAGTAGCGCGCGCCAGAATGACAAGTGTGATATCTAAGAAACGCTGATCATCTGTCGGTAATTAGTATAAGGTTAGGGAACCGAACTAAGTCCAAATCCCACCCCCCGCACCATTTCCCTCAGTAAGTGCTTCCGGTCCAAGACCATTGCCTCATAAGGGGCATCTGCAACCAGACTTCTCTTTTCAGATGGAACGAATAACTCATATATGACCCATGTTCGTTTGAGCTCTTCGAAATGTAAACTGAGCATCCGTTTCCGTTCCTGAAGGTGTCTAGCTTGTCTTATGATCAACCAGCTTTCAAAGATGTCCAAGGAGTCCTATCTCAGTTTGGAACGGGATCTAATGGCCTATCTAGCGAAGAAGTGAAGCTAAGACTAGGGAAACATGGGCCTAACGTACTGCCTTCGGCGAAGAAACCAAATCCAGCCGAGAAGTTACTTACACAATTCAAGAACCCGTTTAATGTCCTGCTTATCGTGGCGTCCATCCTCTCGTTCTTTAGTGGTTGGGCCTACAATGATTCGGGTTCTGTCCAAATGGGACTGGCGATCTTTGGCGTTGTGATGCTCAATTCGTTCTTCAGCTTGGCCCAAGAATATAGGGCTGAGAAAGCTGTTCAGGCCATATCAAGATTAGTTCCCACCAAAGCAAAAGTGATTAGAGATGGCCAGCTCAAAGAAGTAAACGTCGCGGAGATTGTCCTTGGCGACATCATAACCCTAGAAGAGGGCGACAGAGTTCCCGCCGATGCTAGACTAATTAGCGCATTCGAAACATCGGTAGACAATTCGATCCTCACAGGCGAATCTGAACCTCAGAGACGATTCGTCACCATG
>JAPKYM010000188.1 GCA_026394315.1 Candidatus Bathyarchaeota archaeon
GGTCACGAGAGTTAGAGGGGGCTCGAAAGGAGGATTCCGAAGATTTCTCCGGACCGAATGGTCGGTATGAGCGATCAAGATGTAGGAGTCCCTAGAACCTTTAGCCCCTACTGTTCACGTAAGAGAATCTGAATGGCTCAGCTAGTCAGATGCATTAGAGCAAAATTCTAATGCAACTTGGCACTAGTTGTACAGAAGTAAAGCGGCTAGACCTGAAGCGCTTTCTTATCCTTTAACGGGAGCCGAACTGTAAGTGTGGCGCCGGGAGAGGGCTCCATACTTCCAGTCCAAAGCCCTCCATTCAAAATCATCATTATTCTTAGTTGCACTAGTGAGAAAGAATTTAAGCTGCAATATCGTATTATCCAGAAGAGATGAGTCTGGAATGGGTTTTTTCATGAAAAAAGAGCGGGATTTAGACCCTAATGGGTTCAAATCCCGCCCGGTCCACCTGATAGCGCGCGCGCTTACCTATGTGAAGCTATTCCATGTCGTAGCATTAGCGCGCGCTATCTTCACCGTAGAAGTTTCGAGCCACGGCTGAGTTCTATAGTAACAGCTCCAAGCGAAGCGCATGCATCGTCCTCATGATGTCTTCAGGTGTTGCCTCAAGCCTCATTGCCAATGCTGCTTCAGCAATGAGCTCTGAGGCATTCGGTCCGACGATGTGCACTCCGAGTATCTCTTGGGATTCAGCGTCGGTTATCATTTTGACGAAACCTTCGTAGTCGTCTAGTGTCAGCGCTCTAGCATTAGCAGCAAAGTAGAATCGGCCAACCTTGACATCAACACCTCGCTTCTTGGCCTCTTCCTCGGTTAGACCTACAGCTGCAACCTGAGGTACGGTGAAAAGACATCTCGGGATCACGCTCCAATCCATCCTCGAATTACTTTCTTTTTTCACTGCGTTCTCTGCCGCTATGATCCCTCCTTCCATGGCTTCATGTGCGTATGCTCCTCCACTAGCATCGCCAACAGCGTAGACATCCGCCACGTTCGTCTCCATTTTTTCATTGACTGCAATTCTGCCATCAACAACTTCCACTCCCAGTTCTTCTAATCCAAGATTCTCCAGACGTGGCCTTCTGTCAAGTGAAACCAATAGCTTCTCTGCGTTGATGGTCATCTCTTGGCCTTTGATTCTAGCCTGAATAATTTGGTGTCCTGCTGAATCTTTGACACTTATAATTTCAGCGTTGGTTTTTACCTTAATACCATCTTTCACTATCTTGTGGTGAAGATATTGAGTGATCTCATGGTCCTCTCTTGGCAGTATGTGTGGCATCGTTTCCAGTACTGTAACTTGCGATCCTAGTTTGGAAAATATGTACGCGAACTCAATGCCTTCAGATCCCCCTCCAGCTATTGCAAGCCTTGGAGGAATCTCAGAGAAATCTAATGCATCTTCATAGAAGATAACATTCTCACTTTCTTGCATTGAGACAGGAAGTCTTGCAGGTTGGGACCCTGTGGCCATAATTATCTTACGTGCATCTATGACCTTCTTAACACAATCTCTTTGAGTGATTTCCACCTTTTTATCCCTGGTTATGGCCCCTCTCCCAAAGAATATCCGAACTCCATTACTTTGCAGAAGAAACTCGATCCCTTGGATGAGTCTTGATACAACTTCATTTTTTCTTCGCATGAGTTCTGACAAGTCCACTTTGAAGTTGCCAACTGATAGCCCCAAGGCTTCAGCCTTCTTTACTTCAGACAACAGTTCTAAGG
Organism: Candidatus Bathyarchaeota archaeon; assembly: GCA_026394315.1. Classification (GTDB taxonomy): domain Archaea; phylum Thermoproteota; class Bathyarchaeia; order 40CM-2-53-6; family RBG-13-38-9; genus JAPKYM01. Next base: position 1,732 of record JAPKYM010000188.1, read on the forward strand.
AGCTCAGAAGCGTCTTGGTGGGTATGCATCCAACATTAGTACAGGTTCCTCCAACCTTCTTCTCCTCTACCAGGATGACTTTCACTTTAAGCTGAGCTGCTCTGATGGCTGCTGTGTACCCGCCTGGTCCAGCACCGATCACCGCTATATCGTATGATTCGGAACTCGATTGCTTACTCAATCGGGAAACACCCTTTTGTGCATGAATCGATAGTTCAATGCCTCCTTAAGCCTCCGATTTCAAAGTGTTATTGACTACGTTTTGAAATTCCACTGGTGGCTTGAGTATTTCTCATAGAGCTCATCAGCGAGTCTCTTTTCATTTTTCATCAATGTTCCGTGAAGGAGTTGGACTCCGTAGATTCTTCCAAAGCATCTGACCAATGTATCTGAAAATTCATTGGTTGTAAGGGATCTGTTAAGCTCTTTTGAGACTGTTGTCACAGGTCTCCTCGAACTCTTGATGAATCGTGTGGTTGTATAGTCGTCTGATCTAAGAACGTGGGAGAGAATATTGAGGTTGGAACAGACCAGTATCGATGAGTGATAGAATACTGCTCCCCATCTTATTGCTCCTGCTGCACCACATACCTTCTTCTGGTTAACCTCCATGTTGTTGAGAGACTTAAGGACGGGAAGTAGCCCTAGGGATTTGAGGCTCTGAAGCGCCCCCTCAGAGAATCGTCTGAAGGCATCCATAGGATCGCTGGGTGGGACTAGTCTGTGCTCTTTGGGTATCGAGATAGCGTAATTCAGGTTTCCATGATCATGATATACAGATCCTCCGCCTGTGAATCGTCTAACAATTTGGGTACCATATTTCTTGCAAGCATTGTGATTCACCTCAAGATTGACTGACTGAAAAATCCCTACGGCGACCGCGTTCTGATTTCTCCAAAATCTCAAGGTACACGGCGCTACTCTCTGCCCAACCATTCTTGGGATCGCCTCCTCAACAGCCATGTTCATGAAGGGGTCATCATACTCCAGATCTAACAGACGCCAAGTTTCCAACTCTACCGACTGCCGCAGATTTGACTGTGATATCTATGTTATTGACAAAGGGCATTCGGATCTTCGAGGATGTCCTTCAATGTTTGGAGGAATTTGGCTGCTGGGACACCATCAAAGACTCTGTGGTCGAAGACTAGATTCAACCTCATCATTGGCCTGATAACTATTTGGCCATTTGCAATCATAGGTTTCTCAGATAAGTTTCCAATTCCGAGTATTGCGCTTTCAGGCGTATTGATCACGGGCATTTGTATGTCGATTCCAAGCATGCCAGGATTTGTTATTGTAAATGTTCCTCCAGTGGTCTCTTTTGCTGTAAGTTCGTTTTTTTTGGCTCGCTTGATCAACTCATCCAAGTGTGCAGCGATCTCAAGTAGAGATTTTCTGTTTGCGTTGTGCACTACAGGAACTAGCAGGTTATCTTCTAAGGCTACGGCGACTCCTATATTGATATCTTCAATCATATGGATTCCATCCTCTAGGATGATGGAATTCACTATCTGATGTTGCTCTAAGGCTTTCGAGACTGCTTTGACAATTACATCTGTTAAGGATAGATGCCCCCTCGCTTTTTCTTCAAATTTTTCAAGAAGGGATTGACGAAGCTTCACAGCTTCGGACATATCAACTTCTATAGTATACAGAACACGTGCTGTTGTCTTTGCACTTTGAGTCATTCGATCTGCGATTATCTTTCTCGTCCCTGTCAGAGGTATTATCTTCTCTCGAAGCCCATGCCTCGGTTCAACTACCAAGTGCCTCTTTTGGAGCTCAACAACCGTCATTATGTCATCCTTGATTATTCTTCCTCCGGGACCTGCCCCCTTAATCGTACTTGGGTCTATGCCATACTGTTTTGCGAGCCGCTTGGCCAATGGTGAGATTCTTGAATCTGTTTCGAGCTGAGGCTTTGCTTCAACAGTGTACGGGAGTTCATCAGTTGGTTCCGGCTTGACTTCCATCTCGCCTGCAACAATTGATGTCTTAGGCACTTCTTCTCCAGGTTCAGAGATGATCCCGATCGGTTGACCGACTGGAACAACAGAGCCTTCTGGTGCCAGAATCTTGGAGAGTATCCCTGAGGCTATAGCTTCAACCTCGGTCTGAACCTTCTCTGTCTCTATCTCGAATAGGGCCTCGCCTTCTCTTATTGGTTCGCCCTCTTTCTTCAACCATTTAGTGATTTTGCCTTCAGTCATCGTCCAACCATATTTGGGCATCCGGATTTCTGTAACCATCTATTTGTCTGGACTCCTAAGTTTCATGATTCAAGGATCTTAGTTGAAGTAAGTTGAGCAAATCAAGTCTCTAACTTAGACTATTTCACAAACAGCCTTTACTATGTCATCTTCATTTGGTATGAGGGATTTTTCTAGTGGAGGACTGCAAGGTATGGGCGAATCGCGTACTGCAACACGTCTTATTGGCGCGTCTAAGTAGTCGATTGCTTCCTCAGATATTATGGCCGCAATTTCAGAGCCAACACCACAAGTCTTGCATTCGGGCTCCACTACCACAAGTCTTCCTGTCTTTTTGACGGAATCCACTATTGTTTTTTTATCAAGCGGTGATAAGGTTCGTGGATCAATCAGTTCGACACTGACGCCTTGCTCTTCCAATTTCTTACATGCCGCAATTGCTCTTGAAACCATTATTGAGATACTGACTAGAGTCACGTCTTCGCCAACTCTCTTGATATCCGCTTTGCCGAAGGGGATCGTGTATTCTTCTTCAGGAACAAGACCTTTGACCCCATAGAGTAAAAGTGCTTCAACAAAGAGTACTGGATCATCTTGTCTAATCGCTGTCTTCAGTAAGCCTTTTGCGTCGTATGGGGTTGAGGGTGCTACAATCTTAATGCCGGGAACATGCATGAACCATGATAGAAAACTTTGGGAGTGCTGTGGCCCAGCAGATCTGCCCAGGCCTATAGGAGATCTTATCACCATTGGTGCTTTCAGTTGATCTCCGGATAGAAATCTGATCTTTGCTGCTTGATTCACAATTTGATCCATACATAGAGTCAGGAAATCATTGAACATTATTTCAGCGACCGGTCGCATCCCGGTCATTGCTGAACCTAAAGCAGTTCCCACTATCGTATTCTCGGATATTGGAGTGTCCCTGACTCTCTCTTCTCCAAATTCATCCACGAGGCCTTTTGTCACTCCCCAAAGAGCGTGTTTGACATCTTCACCAATTAGGAAGACGGTTTCATCCCGCCTCATCTCCTCTTGAAGAGCTTCACGTATGGCTTCGATGAATGTTATCTCCCTTGAAGTTCGATGGTCTGGAGAAGCTGTAACTATCTCTTCTAATTCTTCAACGGAAATTTGAGGGAAAGGACTTTCCTTAGCGAATTGAACTGCTTTGTCAAGCCTTGCTCTAATCTCTTGCTCGATCCTGTTTGCGTTTTCTTCGTCAAGAAAGTTTTCTTTGATGAGTCTTTCTCTAAGAGCACGAACGGGGCAGCTTTCTTTCCATCTTTGAACTTCTTCATTGGTTCTATACTTTAGTGTCTCCCCCTCACCGTGAGCTCTGAAACGATAGGTCTTACATTCGATTAGAGTTGGGCCATGTCCCTTCCTAGCTCTCTCAACTGCCTCGCCAGAAATCTTCGCGACCTCAATCACATCCATCCCATTCACAGCAAAACCCGGGATGCCATATGCAGCGGCTCTCAGACTGATGTCCTTGACGGAGGTAAACTCTGATGTTGGTGTAGAGACTGCGTACATATTGTTCTCGCATACAAAGACTGTTGGTAGTTTCCAGATCGCTGCGAGGTTTAGACCTTCATGGAAATTTCCATTATTCGCTGCACCGTCGCCGAAGAATGAGACAACTACCTGGTCGGTTTTCCTCATTTTCATTGATAGTCCTATGCCCACAGCGATTGGTATGCCCGCAGCTACTATGCTACTGGTTCCAAGTATGCCGAGGTCTGCAGACATCAAATGCATTGAAGACCCTCTACCTTTGTTATAGCCAGTCTCTTTTCCAAAGAGTTCAGCCATCATTTTATCGAGGCTGGCACCTTTGGCAATGCAGTGTCCGTGTCCCCTATGATTGCTGGTAATGTAAT
>JAPKYM010000262.1 GCA_026394315.1 Candidatus Bathyarchaeota archaeon
TCTTGGGTTATATTCCAACCTATGATATCAAGGGTCTATACGCCATGGTGATGGTAACATTATTTGCTGTTATTCTATTTACCTACTTTGTTTACAAGTCTCGGCTGGGCTATGGGCTTAGGGCAATAAAGGATGACGAAGATGTTGCTGAAGCTATGGGAGTGAACACGCGAAGATACAAAATCATATCATACTCACTCGGAGCATTTTTTGCAGGTGTCGCTGGCGGCATCATAACATTACTATATGCTTATGCATTTCCTGACTACTTCGTAATTGGTCGTACCATCGATATGTTGGTAGCCTTGGTGCTCGGCGGTTTTGGAACTATACTTGGGCCACTCATCGGTTCAGTACTATACTATATTGTGAAGGATTATCTACTAATCAGATTTCCCTTCTACCACCAAATCATCTTTGGGGTCGCTCTAATTGTGCTCATATTATTCCTCCCCTCAGGCATCGTAGGGCTCATCAACAGACTATTAATGAAAAAAGGCAAGAGGTTTAGATTAGATTGAACCGAGAACCGATTCTGAAAGTGGACAATGTCGTAAAGAGATTCGGCGGTCTCTATGCACTCAGGAAAGTGTCTCTTGAACTCGAGAGAGGAATAATCTTGGGCCTAATCGGCCCCAACGGCTCAGGAAAGACCACCCTCTTTAATGTTATAACAGGCGCGTACGCTCCAGACGGAGGGACCATCTACTTTGAGGGAGAAGACATTTCAGGGCTTAAACCTCATAAAATCGCAAGAAAGGGTATAGGCCGAACATACCAGGTTGCAAGGCCATTCAGCAGTATGACTGTCGAAGAGAACGTCCACGTTAGTGCAGCCTTTGGATGCGCGGAAAACGAAAGATCTGGAGAAACCAGAGAAGTCTGTTACAATGCTCTCAAAATGACCAATCTTGAATCCAAGGCTGATAACCCTGCGGATTCACTGACTCTAAGTGAGAAGAGGAGACTTGAGATTGCCAGAGCTCTAGCCCTTAGGTCTAAACTTCTCTTGCTTGATGAGACCATGGCGGGTCTCACACCCACCGAGATGGACATGACTCTGGAGATGATCAGACGGATAAAAAGCGAGGTTGGCTTGTCGATAATTGTTGTGGAACACGTTATGAGAGCGATAATGACTTTATCGGAAAGAATAGTAGTCCTATCCGAGGGTGAAAAGTTAGCAGAAGGATCTCCAAAGGAGATCGCTCAGAATCCGTTGGTTCTTGAAGCATACCTTGGAGAAGAGGTTGCCGAATAATGGCAATACTGGAAATCGAGAATCTGAGAACAGGTTACGGTGAGATTGAAGTCTTATGGTCAGTCTCACTCCAAGTTGAGGATAAAGGCATAACCGCACTCTTGGGATCAAATGGAGCTGGAAAAACAACTATGCTGAACTGCATAACAGGCCTGCAAGACGTGTGGTCCGGACACATCCGCTTTGCTGGAAATGACGTCACGAAAGTCAAAACTAGCGACCGCGTTGAAATAGGCATCTCAATGGTCCCTGAAGGAAGAGGAATCTTCACAGATATGACTGTACACGAGAATCTGATGATGGGCGCCTACACTAAGAAGGCCAGAGAAAAGATGAAGGACTCATATGAGCAGGTCTACCAGCTATTCCCAGTTCTCAAAGAAAGGCCAAACCAGAAGGGTGGAACTCTAAGCGGAGGAGAACAACAGATGCTGGCCGTCGGCAGAGCACTAATGTCAAGACCAAGAATTCTCATCTGTGATGAACCCTCAACGGGACTCAGTCCGAAGTTGACACAATTAATGATGGGAACCCTAGCCAAGCTAGCTGAGGATAACCTACCAGTATTTCTCATCGAACAGCATGTCAAAAGGTCGTTGGACATATCACACAAGGCCTACGTTATAGAGAACGGAAAAATAACCATGGAAGGCAGTGGTGAAGAACTTCGCAAGAATGAGCAGCTACGCAAAGCCTACATGGGTATCTGAGAGCACGGCACGCAGCATCAAAGACATCGAAAGGAACGGGTCGATCGAGCATTTCCTAGTTTTCTGGCATAGCGAGAGCTTAGTTCTGAGGACTGGTCCCGACCTCAAAGATTTGAGGGCCTCTCAGGGGAATTTTCTTCAAACTCTTTGCGCAGCTCTTTGTCAAGCTGCTCTCTAAGAGAGAAATATTTCTTGAATCTACTATTCCATTTTGAGAGAAATGCATGTTCCCGTAATCCCACGACGAGCCATAATGAAGCAACTACAAGAATGACGGCAAAATAGGCTATTGCAGTTATTCCCAAGAGGAAGTCGGTCCTGAAGATGAATGCTATGAGTCGTTTGTGAAGCAACAGAAGCAGAGTGAAGAAGAGAGATATTGGCGCTGCAAGAATTGACGTTGTCACCAGAATGTTGAACCAAGTTCTTTCCATGTTTATGTGGGAGATTAAGGAATCAATCATCTCCAGCAAGCTTTCTTCGGCGCGAGCGCTGTCTTCTTCATTTTGACCCATATTCTTAGCCAATTCAAACTCCACCTTCTAGTAATAAATTGATTCTGTAACTTTGTTCATTCACGTTTCTTTATTCTTGGAAACATAGCCTCGTACGGTTCGAGTATTCTCCTGCAGAATGCGATTCCCGATTCAGTTACTCTGTAAAGGGTTACCTTCTTGCGTCCCACGAAGGATTCTGTCTTAGTTATAATCCCCTTAGCCTCCATTTCATCCAGTATGGGCTTATGTTTCTGCAGGTTGAGCCCACAGTAGCTAATGAGAGCAGTCTGGTTAAGAGCTCCATATTGGACGAGTTTCAATATTATGTCTTTACGAATGTATACTCTGTCGCGGTATTCCCCCGTCGTCGACAAACTGCTCACAAGAGGTTCTGCAATGATCTAGATTAATCTTAAGATACTCTCAGGAACAACAGCTACCAGTATCTTAAGGCAACCTCAGCTAGGAGTAATATAAATGTGAAATATTACTGCAGGAGTCGGTAGTAGACACGTCTATTGTTCTTCCCTTTGTTCTCAGCCTTCAGGAACTCTATCTGTCCCACCTCTCTTAGACTACGTACATGCGTTCCAGCGTCAGCCTGTCTATCGATTCCCTCTATCTCCACAATCCTTAACTTAGATACTTGAGGCGGCAAAGCCTCAGCCATCTTTATGACCCCTGGGATCTTGAGTGCCTCCTCACGTGGCAGTTCATAGATCTGTACAGGCATGTCTTTCTTAAAGAGTCGATTCGACTCATCGATACAGCTCATGAAAAGGTCTCTGTCGAAGTTCTCGAGATTAAAATCAAACCTCGACTTCTCCAAGGCCAGCTCGTTGCCTGTGACCAATGCGTTGGTCTTGTTACATAAAACTGATATCAAGACATGCGCGGCTGTATGGCTTCGCATCATCTTGTATCTTCTATCCCAGTCTATGATGCACCGTACTCTGTCACCAGCGTTAAGACCTTGACGATCAATCTCGTGGGAGATCTCTCCTGAGTACTTCCCAACATAGGTGACATTGAAGGTCTCATCTCCTCTTTCTAGGACCCCAGTATCGTTGAGTTGCCCCCCGCTCTTAGGGTAGAATACTGTTTGATCCAAAATGACGTATTTCGAGTCATTAACCTTGGTGACCGTGCTTTCACATTCTCTGAGGTAGGAGTCTCCAAGGTAGAGTAGTCCGCTCATTTCTCTTTCCCAAGCGCGCGCGCACCGCAAAGTTCATGAAAGAAATAAATGAGTGACATCGTAGAATGTAAACAAGGCTTGTGAAAATAATGACTGCCAATTTGATAGTTACTAATCTTCTACCCCTCCTCACCTCCGCAGCCCATGTGACAAACAACAGATCGTAGAACAAGTCTAACCCTTAAGCTGGAGGCCGGGCAATCAATCAAGGAATGTTTGAAGTACTATGTATTTTGATCCAATAATGCGGGCGATAATCGACATCAGCATACT
>JAPKYM010000027.1 GCA_026394315.1 Candidatus Bathyarchaeota archaeon
CTATGGCGTTGCTGCGGAATCAATGGGTCTCGTTGAGCTAACTGCGGGGAGATACCATCTTACTGAATTGGGAAAGAGGTATGTGCACCTCGATGACGCGGAGCGACAAGAGCTAATCTGCACAAGAATGCTTAGCGTGCCGCTCATTAAGAATGTCATCTCCAGATTAGAGAACAATAGACTATTGTCATTTGAGGAGCTTCAGAACATCGTGGAAGATGAGCTCAGTAGGCAGAGTGGAAAAACGAAAGCGGACAAAGGTAGAACGATGGGAAAACGAAGGGCTCAGACGGTTCTAGCGTGGTTCAGATGGCTTGGTGAAAGAACCGGCGAGTATCATGTCAACAAGGATAGAAGCATAAGCGCAATGTCTGGTGGACATCCCAACGTTCGTCAGTCAAGATTGCGGGAAGTCTAGTTCGCAGCGACATTCTCCTGAAAGAAGAACTAGATGTTCGGCATCACGCGGCTTTGTCATTGGTTGCGCGGATTGATTCGATTGGCGCATCGAATCAATCACAAATCTAGCGCCTCGAGCCATTGCGATACATTCCCCGGCGTGGTTAATCCCTTGCTTCGTAGAATCCCCACAATATCAATTGCTGAGACAACGATTACTGGATGTTGATCTTCTATGATCTCCTCGTACGCCTGAGTGCCGACATATGAGGTTGTTACCAGAACACCAAATTGGCGATGTTTCAGTCTGGAAATCAGTCTTGAAGTCCCCCTGATTCCAACACCGTTCTTCAAGGCATTGTGTTTGGCCTCCAATGCAAACTCGACATGTATGGCGCTGTCCCTAGAGCCAATCCTGTACTTGCCAATGGCATCCCGTCCTCCATCTCTCCAGGGTCTAGTCACGTCGTATGATATTACGTGGGCGTCCATCAGCATAAGCAACTCTGCGGCACACTTCTCGAAGGCGTGAGGATTTGGGAAGTGGTCGAATACAGTCTTCAGCAGCCCGAGTTCATCCTCCCGATGTGGCAATTGCTCGTACTTGGTTCGGTGCTGCCGAATTCTTTCTGCTTTGAGAGGGCTGTATTTGCCGGCCTGAATCCATTCGCTCCATGATTCTGGAGCATTTGGGGAGAGCGGCACACCTTTGCGAACGTCATTAAGCCATGACCGACTGACTTTCGATACATCGAGAATCGTGAACATAGCTCGGTAGTTCTGAAAGCGCTCAAATCGCTTAGACTTCCAGATGGCCACCAAATCCTCATCTTCGGTGAGATCCTCACAACCTGGCACAGCAAGTCCTTTGAATATCACGTCTCTTCCGATTCCGCCTTTTGCGAACACAAAGATTGGAGGAATTCCCGATCTTTCACTTTTGTGAGTCTGCTCAAAGCATCTCTCGAGAATGAGATTCCCCTTCTTGTGAGTGTCGTGCAATTCATGACCAGGTCTTCTGTTGTCCCCATGATATGTGAACTTCCCGGTGTAAATGTCGAGGTAATCTGGCCAATCTGGCTCCTCCAGAGAGGTGTACAGTACCAAAACGGTTGGCTTGGCGTGAGAACCCCGATAACGGAATCCCCCCTGCACGCCACAACCTAGCATTTTGTGAATTGGATCGTCGCGGGCATTGCCCGATCTTCCTCCTTTGTAGATTGCATCCACAATCAAATCGCAATGCTCCAAGTCCTCGTTGACGAAGATGCGCGCCCTTTCCTCATTCCCACCGGATGACAAGAAGACACCCCCCTACATTGGTCAAAGGGCTGGTCGAATGCTTAATGGTTGTTGACAACCGACTTCATCACCGTCATACACGCCTGTACCAGTGAAGTCGGCCTTCAAATCGCTACACCAAAATGAAATCATGCTCAAACCTAGTGATAACCGTTACCCAAATCCCGAATGGTCTTGAGTACTTGCTGGGAGGAGTGCAGCAAGGCTTTTCTATGCTTGATATGGTATACTGCGTGAATGATTCGAGACGCCAAGCCCATGAGCGTGGACAAGCTTTTCGACTTTGGTACCTCTTTTGAAGTCCCGCTGTATCAAAGGAACTTCTCTTGGCAGGTGAAGGATCAGATTACGGCTTTCTGGGAAGACCTTTCAATAGCGTATAGAAGAGACTCTGAGCATTTCATGGGAGCCATGTATTTTGTTCCGAAGGAGAATGACACCACATGTTATTGGATTCTCGATGGCCAGCAGAGATTTGCAACATTCTTGTTACTCCTCGCCGCTCTGAGGCAGAGATTCAATGACACCAATCATCCGGACTGCAGGGATCATGAAAAGACAATAAGCAGCTGCATCTACAAGACGCCGCGAGGGGAAAAGAGCAGGATTCCTCTTCTCATTCTGAACAGTCGTGACAGGAAATTCTTCGAAGACCTGGTTGTTGTAGAGGGAGCTGTCGCTCCGGTTCCGCGCACACCTTCAGAATACCTCATCAAGCAGGGGTATGACTTCTTTCTAAGCGTACTTACCCAGGGAATCAAGACAGACGCAGGAATGGAGGAGATTGATCTTGTCAAGATGTACAAGACACTGATTCGCAAGTTCACTTTGCTCGTGGTGACTATTGAATC
>JAPKYM010000298.1 GCA_026394315.1 Candidatus Bathyarchaeota archaeon
ATGATGAAGTCATAGATGACCACCAGTTGGACTTTGCCAGGCATCTGGAAAAAGAGGGCAAAGTTATAGCTGTCTATGATGTGGACAAGCTTGAGGAGACACTGAGAAAGATAGATTCCAAGCCGGTGAAACTTGTGAGGGATAAGAGGCTGGTGAATGCCTTAAGGAAATACATAGAAACGATCGAGCGTGGCACATTACACAAGTAAAAATAGGGCGATGTTCCTAGTTATACCAGACCACCAGAATCCATATTTCAAAATATGGAATCTCTTCAGAAAGTAGTTCTGCGAATACAGATTCGCGTAGGTTAATATCTTCTTGAAATCTTCATCGTTCAAGAGGTCTTTGTATCTGGACGACAAAACCATTGCTTGCCTCTGAGTCTTAATTAGATATTCCTTGCTTTCGTGTTTCAACCTGTTAAGGTCTTTGAGTTGACTAGTGATCGCCTTTACACTTGCGTTTGACTTATGTCCGGTCACGTTCGTGCCGTGTAGTCTATGTAGGAGTGTTGGTTCCTGCACGTAGTCATTCTTCCCAAGTGCAGCTGATACTAAACCTAGCCAAGGGTCATGCATAGTCGCTTCGTCGGGGATAGGCAACGATAGGTCCCTCAATCTTCTATTGATCATTATGGTACAGCCAGTAGTTACACCAAATACGAGCTACCTAGCCAAAGACTTACCGCTTCTTGGATTAACTTTAAAATACCTCCAACCAGAGTTAGAAATGACAGACAGATTCACGTCAACTACTTTCCAGTCCGTATAGACTAGCAAGGGCACGTCGTCACCGTACTTCTTAACAAGGTCCTGCATCTTCTTGTATGTCAGTTCTATTTTCCGAGGCAACCACATGTCATCTTGATCGGACAGCATAATGTAATCTGAGTGAGAATACCCCAACAATTTAGAAAAATTCCTAATTACGCCAAGGTTACCTAGATCATCCTTCAAGACGACAATTCTATCGGGTACTAAATCTCTGTAACTTTCAATTATTCTTATCGTATTATCTGAAGACCCATCATCTCTAACGAGTAGATTCCAGTTTTTATAGGTCTGGCTCAGAATCGAATCTATTTGCTCGCGCAAATACTTCTCTCCATTATACGTGGCCAATAATACATCTATCTGGGGAAATTCCTTCGTATTGTTTACCATTCTTCTTAGAGCCGCGTCCCCTGACCGATGAAAATTCTGTGGCTGTATTCTACCCCTCAGGCTCGTACCGGTCAAGGCTCGAGAGAGTCGCTCCGTCTCTTAAGAACTTCGGTGTGGTCGTGTGTCGCTCCAATGGCGTTGATGCCTTCTCTATGGGGGCAACATGCTCATGACCTCAACCTGGCTTTCTGCTGCATGTGCTCAACAAGAACGATCCCATGCCATCCCACTGGGCACGACAAAGCATAAAAATGGGTATCTTCGCAGCAAGTGGGACGGCCATGTCGGGCCTTGGTGATTAACCGACGATTAGAGGTCATCGCGACGTGATAGCATAGAACTTAGCGTTGGATGTGGACCGCAGGTCTAAAAAACGATACTTAATGACTCTTTGCGGGAAGTATGGTCATAGTACAAGCAAATCAGACATTCAAAAGACTAACGTTTTTGAGATCCATGTTCGACACCTCACCATTGTAGCGGTCAACCGTTGTTAGACACTTGAATAATCGTAGTGTCCGAATTGTCAGAAAGATCAAGGATTTGCAGTTGAGTAAGACGCTGTTCTAATGTATAATTCTCTCAGTAAGCCTATTCACGAGAATATCTAATGCTGCGAGCAAAGTCAAGAGTGAATAAATCTGTTGGCATGACTCCGGCAATCTACTATGGCAGTGGTAGGATATTGATATACCTGCTTACCGCCGCTTTCGCTGGCGACTTAAAGACCATAGCAAGACGGACTTGGGGCATAAGGGCATTCTACAAGAAGGCTGTGTCAGCGGGCGTCAGCCATTACCTGGCTTATTACTTAGATAAGGAACTCGATGGATGCAGTTCTGTTCTGGATTTGGGTTGCGGGACAAGCTCTTGGCTTCAAGCTTGCTCCATTCCTTCTTCAGTGGGAGTT
>JAPKYM010000053.1 GCA_026394315.1 Candidatus Bathyarchaeota archaeon
GTATCATACATACACATTAACTCGAAATGGCCAAACACATCGCAGTCAGACATTCTCAGTAGGGTGACTGATGTGGTGGAGTATGCAGCAAAAGACCACGGCCTTAGAGTATTCGTGCACGGAGAGGACAGCACAAGAGCCGACTGGGATTTCGAGAAAAAATTGATCAACACTGTAGCTGATGCCGGTGCTGAAGCATACAGGATCTGTGACACAGTAGGCATTGCATTATCAGACCCGGCTGCCTCATTGCCTAATGGTATCCCTGCTAAGATAAGGGCAATCCGTAAAGAGACAAAGATCGAATGCGTTGAAATTCACGCTCATGACGATCTCGGAAATGCTGTTGAAAACACTCTAGCCGCAATAAGGGTCGCCTCAGGATTGTATGAAAAGATCTACTGCAGCACAACCTTTCTCGGCATAGGAGAGAGAGCTGGAAACGCAGAGACGGAAAAAGTAATGATGAATCTCTACCTCCATCACGGCGTGAAGAAGTACGAGAAGAACATGCATCGATTCAAGTATGTGGCTGATTTCATAAGTAAGGCAACAGGCCTGCCTATCCCTCCAAACAAAGCCATAGTGGGAGACTACGCATTTGCTCATGAGTCCGGGATTCACGCGCATGGGGTCCTAAGCAACCCGCTGACTTATGAGCTATATCCGCCAGAGCTCGTAGGCAACCGCAGATTACTAACCGTTGGAAAGCAGTCGGGCCGCGCGGCAATAAAACACAAAATGGAAGAGATACTAGGGGGTTCATCGGCTGTAGATGAATCCCTGTTGGAGACTGTTGTCACCAAAGTCAAGAAAATATATGAAGAAGGAAGGAAAGCCTCGTTAAGTGATGCTGAGTTCAAACAAATCCTATCAGAGACCATGCCTTCAAAAGGGAGGGCTTGAAGCCTCCTCAAGCAACCTGAAGTCTTCTTTGACAGTAGTCAGGACCACATGAGTGACTGTCCTCTCGACATTAGACATCGCTAGCAACGACTTGACGAATTGACTAAGTTCGCTTCTAGTCTTGAATTTACAGACAGCTATGGCGTCGGTCTCGCCGGTGACATCGTAAACTTGGTGGACCATTGGATTTCTGGCAACCTCTCTCTCCACATCAAGAAGCTTGCCTTTTGAGACCACGAGTTCAACAATTGCAGTCTCGTAACCCAATTTCTTAGGATCAACTAACGCTGAATAGCCTCGGATGATGCCTTTCTCTTCACGTGCCTTGACCCTATTTATCGCCGTTGCCACCGAAGTTTTCACTTCGCTGGCTAGCTCCCTGAAGGATCTTCTAGCGTTCCTCTGAAGTTCCAAGAGGAGTTTTGAGTCGAGTTCATCTGGCATTTCGGCCATTTGCCGTCTTTACATGACTGGAACGGCTTCTGAATAAATGTCTATCCAGACCTAAGAGCAATCTTACGTATGTCATCCAAAGCCTTCATATTCTCAAGTGAGTATCTCAGGCGCTACAAGAAACCTGCCGATACCAAGAGCTGACGACTGGACTAAGATCCGGCAGATGTAAAAGTAAACTACACGACTTAGATGTTTTTGTTAAGTGTCTTTGTGTCTCTATTTCTTTGCTGTGGTTTTCTCTCCCAATTCTTTGCCCTTTTCTGTCAATGCGATCAGTTGAACACTCAGAGATTTGCCTTCTTTAATCTCTATTAGGTTAACCTTGCCTTCTTTGCTGACTTGTCTCAGGCTTTCATATTGTTCTATGATTTGGTCCTCTTGGCTGGTGTCTGCGCCTGAGAGCTTCTTGAGGGGTCTCTCACTCTTGGCTGATCTGAAATCGGGTCTCAATAGCCATAAGAAGAGTTTCGGTCTTTCGATATTGAATGTTCTGACCAGGCCTTTTCTGTGTAGGTTGATGATGCTTCTAGTTAACGATACCTCAAGTTTCCCCCTGGCTCTTCTCAGGTCGTCCTGGGTCCAGGTGTCTTTGTAGTTTTCTCTTAGCCAGCATCCGGCCAAGCCTTTTCTGGAGATAACGAATAATCCTTGAAGGATGTCTGGTGGGTTGATCAGTTGTCCCTTGGACAGAGTGGTTTGGAGTATCCATCGCTGCAGTTTGCTTAGGCGTTGCTGGGTCATTCCAGCTCAATCCTTAATGTTAAGAAATATGCAATGTGAGAAAATTAACATTAAGACTTCTTTGCTGTTGCCTTGTCTTTTCTTATGAGGTCGAAAACGTATTCAGAAACAGATGTGTGATTCAGTGTTTTTGCTCGATATTGGGCCCAATTCCAGAGCTCCTTGTCGATTATGAAAATGTTGGTTCGCGGATACTTATTGATCATTATACGTCTCCTACACCATGTTTAGTATATGTAGTAAGGCTTAAATGCTTTTCGTGTAGTACGTGTAGTATGGTTGAGAATATGGGAAGAAAGGTTGAGATAGAGATCCGTGAGAACGTGCTCAAGTTTCTTGAAGCCTTCAGCACCTTCTCCGGAAGATCTCCCAAGGAGATCATTGAAGAGTGGATCGAGAAAGCGTTAGAGGCCGATCTGGATTGTGCAACCGGCGCCTTTCTAGGTCTTAACGAGGATGACCTGAGAGAACGGTACGGCCTGCAGAAGGAGGGTATTA
>JAPKYM010000337.1 GCA_026394315.1 Candidatus Bathyarchaeota archaeon
AAAGGAATCTATACCATTAAGATATGAAAAGATGTCCATTAAAAGCCATTTCTAGCCATTTTAGCAAGAAGCTCGCGCGCGCTTCCAAAGTAAAGAGAAAAGATACAAACTTCACGTAGGATCTTTACTTGATCAAAAAAAATTGTTCCTATTAGTCTAATGGTTGACAAAAAAAAGAGGGGGTTAAGGTAAGATCTTTTTGTATCTTACCTTAAGGGTATTGCTGTGTGTTTTTTCCAGCGTAGTAGGTACAGCGACGCTGCGAGAGCTGAAACTAAGGCGAGTAGTCCTGCTGCTGGGAACTCAGGTATCGGTACACCAGACTCCTCAAGATAGAAGTCTTGTCCACCGGCTACTCCTCCCCAGGTTCCGACTACTGTCCTTGATCCGCTCTTAACTCCTGGACCGCTTGCTACGACTGTGTAGGTGTCAGGTTTGACGTAGGTGTAGTAGAATCCGTCGATTGGTCCCCAAGCCTTTGCAGTTATCTGGGCTCCTTGAGCTGAGACATCTTGCCATGATCCTGAACGGAAGTCACCCATCCAGTTGCGTACGTAGGCCATTCCGCTGATCCTAGCCATTTTGTCCATCTCAAAGACGACTGTTGTTATGCCCATGCATGTGGGTGTAGCTGTGACTGTGGCCAGCTGGGTGTAACCTATTTGGTTCTCCTCTGTCACCAAAATCGTGTAGGTCTTACCCCACATTAATCCATAGCCTTCTTGGTCTCCTGGGCCATAGAGTGGTGCGAAGTTGAAGATAGATTTTGGTCCTTTGGTACTGTAGGCTCTGTATTGCCAGTACATGATGCTGGTGGTTGGAGCGGAGTATACGCCTCCATGTAATGGTCTGTTGGCGACTGTGCTGAATGGGCTGAAGCCTTGTAGTTGGAAGACCCATGTCTGCACGCCTCCTGGCTGTGCAGGGTTCAGTCCTCCTGGCCATGGATATTGGCTGTAGGTGGCAAATGTTGCTTGTGGAACAGCTGTGATGTTTGCAGCCATAAGTGTTCCGTTTTCGTCGAATGCTTGTATTCTAAAGTAGTAGCTCCAGAAGTCTGGTGGCAGTGCTGCAGGTATGAGTTCTGTCTTGAAGTCAACGACTACCCTGATTTCCGCACCGACTAGTAGATATACTGGGATATCGCCTGTGCTGACTCCTTTTTGTGCCCAGACCGTTGGAATTTGTAGCTGGACATATCCAGGAGTCTTCACGGCAATACTGTATGTGTCGGTCGGTAAACCATAGCCTTTGACTCCGGCTCTATAGTAGTCAACGACACCGCCTCCTCCACCTTCAAGAAGTCCAGTGAACAGTGAAATGCCCATTGAGTTTGTTCCTGCCACTTGGACTGACCATCCTTGGAAGTGGTAGTTGGGGTTCAGGAAGGATGCGGTCGCTGTGAAGAGGTCAAAATCTATGATCTCTCCTGGGTGCTTCCAGTCTACTGGTTGGCTTGGGTCTTGGCAGTCGCGGCTGTAGGCTGTGGTCTTTATGTTTGCTCCTTCGATAAGGTGGAAGCTAAGTGAACCATTAGTGCAGTATTGGATTGTTGTTTGTGGGAACTCTTGTTGGACCCAGCTTGGCTTGAAGGCCTTTATTGTGTAGGTTCCTTCTGGCATACCGTGGACGCGTCCCATTTCACTCCAAGCATTTGGTTGGCCTATGAGTAGTAGTGAAAGACCAGCACGGCCGGGTACTGGAGCACAGTCAGCTGTTGAATTCCAAGCTTGCAATACACCGTTGGCATCGTAGGCTTCTATGACCAGGTTTCCACCGTCAGTTATGGTTTGCTCTGCTGATGGTAGTTCTTGTATATGGAAGTGGACTGTTGCGTTGATGACTCCACCCTTGAACAGATCCATCTCCATGTATGCTGTTCCTGGGAACTCTACTGCTGGAAAGTCTATAGTGTACTCCTTGGTCTGGACGTAGCCCATGACCCAGGTCTTTACACGGTAGGTTCCTGGTAGAATTCCGCTGGTGAAGTCTGCAAGGAAGGTTGGTACGTGACCATCCCACATTGTCTCGACTCCACTGTAGCAGGATGGGTCACCCCAGAATGTTCCGAAGGTTCTTTTGTCCGTGCCGATGTCGAAGGTATAGTCTTGATAGGCTACAACTGTACCGTTAGAGTCTACGAGTTCCTGCCATGCCCAGCCGTACTTGTCTTTAATGGCATTCATCTTAGCATCAGTGTCGTATGCATTCATTGCAGCTCCTAGAGCTGCTGGTGTCGGGTTGTATCCTGCTGCGTTGTTGGTGTTGAGGTCAGCCCAGATGTTCTTGGCCTGAACTGTTGTTGCTCCCTCAGTTGCCCAGTACCATACTCCGTCAGGTCCTACAGGTACGCCTGTACCGCCAGAAGCTGTTGTGCCTCTGACTGATGCGCCACCTGGAACAACTGGTAGCATGGTTAGGCTTGCTGGGAAGTTATCCATAGTCACATATACTGGCCAGTCGACTGGTCCTGTTGGACATTTGCTGAAGACTTTGGTTTGGAGTTTGGCTGTTGGACAGACGTAGATGTCTACACCACTGAGTGACTGTCCACGGTTAACCGTTAGCTGTGTTGCAAGAGTTCTAGGAACGAACCCTGCAGCATAAGCGGTTAACGTGTAGATTCCGGGTGCTAGACCTTCTATCTGATAGTAGCCTTCGCTTCCAGTCTGTCGGTCCTTCCACCATTCACCTTGTCCTGGTAATTGGCCGAGGAACCATCCCACTGCACAGACTTGTCTGCCTGTGGGTTGGCCCGTGACCGGGTCGAGTGCTGTTCCTTCAGCAATAACCTTACCAGAAGTGTGGACTCCAGCACCATAGTAGGATCCATAGTAGTACTGGCTGTGACCACAGTACCGCACTGTACCTTGAATGTATCCAGGGTCAATCTCACCCTTCACAAGGATGACTGCATAGTTCTCAGGCTCGAAAGTGTCGTACTTCTCAAAGTAGCCATTCAGATAGCCTGCCCACGGATCATTGGTAAACGTACCGAGTGCGCTGGCTGGGTAACCAGGTCCGCCTGCTGGCGTGTCGACTGCTGGTACGTCTGGCATTTGCCATAGGTCTGGCCATCCGCCTCTGGTGTCATAGAAAGCACTAATGGCGTTGGTGCCACCTGTTTGATGTGGTAGGATTCCAATTGATGCGAATGGTTGGTCTGTTGATGTGTAGAAGGTCTTGAAGAAGTATTTGCCTGCACATGTTGGAGCTTTCATGTTCATGATTTTGATTCTGTAGCAGCCTTGGAAGTCGCCTGTTCTCATCTGGCGATCAGCCCAGGGATCCATGTTGGGTGGATACAGAAATCCTGAACTGCCAAAGTATGGCGCAACCATGTATTTGGTGTTGAAGGTCTTTCCTGACTGACCGAATAGTGTTTGCAGGTTAGCTACGGCTTCTCCTGGGAACTTTTCTGGTGTGGCGGATATTCGGACAAACCACCAGTTAGGTGCGACTGGGTGGCGTGGACCGAATTTACCAGTCTGGATCATGTTGTGGTCGTTGGTTATTGTTGTCTCAATGTTTGAGGAGTCACCGAAGCCCTGGTTAGTGGTAAGTGAATCACCCCAGCCTGCTGCCCAATCAACTGGTGGAGTGAATTCTGGCGGGATAGCGATGTAGATCCATTTGCTTAGCTCCCACAGGGTTAGAGGGGCTCTTGTGAGGAAGTGGTCTTTTGCACCTCTCCATGAGATGTTGATTGGTCCGGCTTGCTCAGTTGATAGAGGGGTACCGATTTCGCCGCCTTTTGTGAAGTCTGATACGCAGATGTAGTAGAATAGGTCACCCACTGTGTCTGTGAGTACAGCGCCGTCAGGAGAGTAGTAGTTGATTTGGTCACTTGGCGGGATGTAGAGTGTTCCAGGCTGCACGAATGCTTGATGGCCTGCTACATGCCCCCCCGCAGATGGGAGGTGGAATCGGGGTTGCCCGTTTCCAGCACCGCTTGACGGATTGACTGGCAATCCGCCAGCATTCACCTCTCCAATACTTGCCGGCAGCTGGTCACCCAACGTATAGTGGGCTGAGACCTGCTGGACAGTAGCGAGAGTTGCTAGTACAAATATTGTTACGCATAGCGTCGCTAGTATTTTCTTATTCAATTTTTCTTTTCTCCTATTTTTTTAGCCGCATAATTGCGACTTGAAGATGTCGTACGTAGGTAACTAGTATTTAAGGGATGTAGCGGCCACCGACATTTATAAACTGACAGAACCAATATTCTGTCATCAATAAACACAATCTGAAGCGACTGCCCCATGAGCGCAAAGCGGGAAAGGGAATACCGAAGACAATACATGAAAAGATACTACCAAACTCACAAAGACTACTGGAGAAACTATTACCATCAGAGGAAGCGCTCGACCACAAAGAGCAGGGGTGCGTATCGCAACCGCATTCACTATCTTGAGAGAATAAGTGCCGCATGGTCCGAACCACATCTCGCAAAGAGCCCTCTAAACCGACTCCTAAGGAGGCTGGGAGCGACTGCAACTCTACGCTTCGACTCGAGCTCAAGAGGCTCCCCAAAGACGGATAAGAAAAGCTCAATGAACCCTCCAACATTCAATTCAATTCTGCACGAGATCCTCAGTAAAGAGGGCTTCGTGACCCTCCAGTTCCCGAACCATGATTCAGGAGCCAGCCCAAGCCAAGACTCACCCATGCCTCAAGTTCTAGCACTCAAGGATGACAGAAGATGCATCATAGAGATCGTAACATCACCTGTCAAGGCCTTTACGAAGAAGAGGGCAGAGTATCTCAGGTCTTTCCTGAGCTTCTTTGAAGCTAGATATTTCCTGTGCTTCGTCAAGCCCGACCTGTCAAGATACCAAATCATGGAGCTCGAACCATCAAAGATAAGATCACTGACATTAGGCCTGAAGGCAATTGCGGCCATGAAGCCAACTCCAAGCCTCACCTGACTGGAGGATAGTAGAGGCTTTTGCCAGTTAGAGCAAAGATAGCATCATTCATGAGATAGAACATGGCAAGCCGCACATATCCATAATTCCTAACTCTTCTTGTTGAGGTGTACGCGACCACATTCTCATTATAGAGAACCCTACCTTCATGTCGCATCTTCAGCGAAAGCGCAAGATCCTCAGAAAGCGTTCGCCCCTCCTCGAAGCCACCGCATCTAAGGAAAGGGGCACTGCGGTAAGCACAGTTGAAGCCCGCTACATGAGGCAGTCCGAAAATCATGGAGAAGCGCTGCAGCCAGCCCGTTGCAACCTTATACGCAAGCAGATCGAGTTTTGAACCTTCGTAGGGAAATGTTGGACCTGTCACTCCGACAACTCCTTTACGCGAGAGACTTTCTTTTATGTTTGCAAGCCAGTCCTTTGAGGCCATTGTGTCAGCATCGATGAAGGCCACTATATCGGCCTCAGCGAGTCTGGCTCCGAGATTCCTTGCATCACCGACAGGTTTGCCCCCGTAAACCAGAGTCTTATCAGCCTTGGCTCTCGCAAGATCCACAGTGGAATCAGCACTTCCGCCATCAACAACAATTATCTCAAAATCACCGTCGAAATTCTGTTGCCTTAAGGATTCCAAGCATTTTGAGATGTACTTATCTTCGTTCAGTGTCGGAATAACTACTGACGCTTGAAGAACACCGAGGCACAGTAGCCCGAACATCTGCCAGATGATATTTCTGGTGACCCGTTCCAATTGTGAGGGGACACAAGTGAATTTTATGGAGGTTATCGCGGTCATCTGATTGTCCAGAGACATAGTAACGAACAACTGAAGATCATGTTGGAAAAGAGGATAGGCCTTTGAAGCAATGAACATGTCAAATGCTGTGGCGCTAAGAACATGAGATCCGAACGCTTGAACCCACGCAAAGACAAACGCGATCCAGAAGACCGTGGTCGGAATCAAAATCTTCCAATGTAGAACAAATGATTCCTGAAGTACCGTTTTCAATTGGTCATTACCTCGGCTAGGTCCCCTAGACGTTTTTTCACAGGATACCGGGTTGGGAATAGTGAAGAGCCCGTCTGCCAAACCCCTTTTGCGACACCTATTATGGACCTACCTCTTAACTCTTAACGCTAGCATTCGTAGATCCGGCTTATTACGAAGCGCTCGCGGCAGAGCAATTCAGAAGCTGGAAAAGGTCAGGCCGGAGATTACGCGCGCGTGAGAGCGCGAGATCCTCTGAGAGCGTTCTTCCCTCCTCGAACCCACCACAATTCAAGAAAGATCCACGGCGGTAAGCACAGTTGAAACCCGCCACATGAGGCAGACCAAAGAGCATAGAGAACCGCTG
>JAPKYM010000059.1 GCA_026394315.1 Candidatus Bathyarchaeota archaeon
AACTTGTAAGGAGGAAAGGCCAGAGTCGTCTGCGGCAGGTTTGCACTGACTACCCTGATCCGATCACCGATCTCAACACTTCTGCTCACCAATATGATGAATCCTGCAAAGACATTCTCGATCGTTTTCTGTGCTGCGAAACCGAGGATTATGAGTCCGACACTCCCACCGAGAAGAAGGAGTGAGACGTCGATCTTGACAAAATAGAGCGATACCAATAGCGCAATGAAAAAGCCTAGGAACCTCAGGATATTGGCAGCGGATCGGGCGGGTTGAGAATCACCGTAGCTCTTTGTCATCGCCATCGAAAGGGACGAAATGATGTGAAATGTTGCGATAAATCCCAATAGAGAGAAGAATACATTCCTGTAGAGTTCCTGAAGCTGTATTGAACTGAATATGAAATACGCAGCGAAACCTAAGCCCACATAAGCAGCAGTTAGCAGCAAGATTCTTCCTACTAAAGATCTCATACATAATCCTCTCTCTTTCGAGCTTCAGGTCTTCATCCTACAAAGAAAGGTCGAGCTATAGCTACCCTTTATTGAGATATGAGAATTTTGATCAACTCAAGGATGGCATATGCTCAAAAGGTGCTGGTGCGCCCTGTGGCTTGAGGAATGTGTGATGACGAGTTTGGCTCATTCAAGCGCGCCGCTGCACGATGATCCGTTTCCAGCTGTGCAGCCAAAACAGTGGATTCCGGTCACAATCTTTCTTTTGGAATGTACAGCAGGATCGAAATCGCTTATATGTCTAGATATGCCAAAGCCTACAGGAAGTCCCAAAGCGAGGTTGAAGTCACAGTCGTAGATGATGCCGTCCCAACCGACGACGATCTGATTTCTACACATCAACTTGTCGACGGTCCTAGGATTAAATGAGTCTCTGAGCAAGCGATCATATTCGTCATACTGATGCCTCTTATTGAGATATTGCAGGAATCTCCCGACGGGCATGTTAGTTATTGTAATCAGCTTGTTGAAGAAAATTCCAAAATTCTTGCGGAGCTCCTCCTTATAATCAGTTTCAAGGGTGGCTTGTTGTGGAGGGAGAAATGCCGCCTCAGGATTGAAGACCAGGTCTAGAACCAGATTCTGATCGCGTCCGTACCCAATCTTATTCAGCAACTTCAAGACTTCAATGCTCCTCTCGAAAACCCCTTCGCCTCTCTGTGAATCCACCTCCTTCTTCAGGTAGCATGGCAAGGAGGCTACAAGTTTGACTCTAAGATCTCGGTAGAACTCGATCATTCCCTTCATTTCAGGTTGAAGCAATACGGTGAGGTTGGTTCTGACTTGAACATTATGGCCGTCGTTTCTTGCGATTCTTATGAAGTCGCAGAGGTGTGGGTTCAGGTGCTCCGCCTGTTATGTCGATCAACTTTGGTTTCGCATTCCGGGCCGCTCTCAGGACAAGATGCACAGTTCTTGAGTCCATGATCTCAGTTCTATCTGGGCCCGCTTGGATGTGGCAGTGAACACATCTGTTGTCGCAAGGAGTGCCTACGTTCACTTGTATGATCTCAATAGAGGATGTTTTCAAGTAAGTACCCGTGACTTCGCGGATTTTTTTGTCAAAGTCATTCATAATGCTTACAATCATTTGGGCTCGTCCCTAAGTTAGCTAGATGTTTGCGCGCGCTAGCATTCATTTGGTCCTTCACATCTTGTCGAAGTATCTCTTAAGGAATGCAGGTCTGAGTCTGACAAGACTCAGCAAACATGCTAATGCAAAGACAAACGTCAGCTTGATCTTTCCTTCAGTTCCGAATCTCCTTGAGGAGGTGTAGATACAACTATCTATTCTATCCAGTTTACCACATCTCTTTGCTTTCCTGCATAGCTCAACGTCTTCAAGAAAAGCGACTCTTCCGTAGCCGCCGATCTTCTGAAAGATGTCTCTTTTCAGAAATATTCCGTAGTCTCCGAAAAAAGTCTTGGAGAGTCCTGCCCTAAGGTTGCCAAATATGCTTATTGTCCTCAAGAAGGGGTCCTGATCCGAGAAGGCCTGTCTGAAGCCTCCTCCGATGGTCCTGCCGCTTGAGATCTCTTTTTCAATAAGTATTATGGCATCCTTCGGTGTCATACAGTCGGCATGCAGAAAAAACAGTATGTCGCCCCTAGCTTCCTTTGCGCCTCTATTCATTTGAATTGCCCTTCCTCTCTCAGAGCTGACTAGTCTAATCTTTGGATCAAATCGTGAGGTATTCCTACGCAACTCACGAAGGGTTGCGTCGGTGCTTCCTCCGTCCACAAGTATAAGTTCGAAAGAACCGTCCAACGATGAAATGTGATCTAGAAACGGCTTCACGTATTCCTCTTCGTTGAGCAAAGGCGTGATTATGGAGATCAAATTTGATTTCTCTACAGTAATTGATCTGCAACTAGAGCGCGGGCTCATTGGGTGATTATTGATCTCAGCATCGAGATATCTGTAAATACTCGTAGACCCTCGATGGCTGAAAGCCGCTTAGTATTCTCCAGATCAACTCTTCTCATTGTCAGATTCAATTCTGAGCTGTCTGGCAAGATCGTAGTTAGTCTGCCTTCCTTATTGTCTACTGGAAAAACGTAGATCGGAACGTTGGCTTTTGATGCCTGAGCCACAGAATTAGTAATAAATGTATCCGCGATTCCGTTGACTATCTTAGCGACTGTATTTGCCGTGGCCGGGCATACAAGAAAAAGCTTGAACTTACCTAGCTGCAATGCTCCTGGAAGGTAGTAAAACGGCTGAGTCCTGTTAGAATCAATTTCATTGAATATCCTGTTCGAAATTGATCCCAACTGACCGCTCAGGTTGTACCACGTCACAACTTGCTGCGCCGCCTTCGACAGGAAAACGTAAAGTCTCAAGTCCTCATTCTGTTGGACTATTCCCTTCATGAGCCTAATTATCTCGGGCATATAGTCACCCGAGCCTGTAATGCCCCAAGCAATCTTCAGATTCAAGACATCTCATTCGAAAGTGATGGAAACTGAATATAAAAGTCTGTGGCGGATCATGGCAGTTTCTCTTCTGCAAAGTAGGTTGCACGCACGCAAAGCCTTAAGAACGTAAAGAGAGGCTGGGATAATGCTTTCGTAACCCCGCCCCGATTATGAGTCAGAGGGAAGAATTCTTGGCAAATCCGAAATTTGAGAGATTCATAAGGGAACAAGTTGATGAGCTTAAGAAGCTGGGCTTCCTCTCACAAATCAGAATCTTGAACGGGCCCAACTCAGCAAAATCCATTATTGACGGAAAAGAAGTCCTAATTTTATGCGCGAACAACTATTTGGGACTAGCTAATCATCCAGAGATAATCCAAGCCGCGAAAGACGCCATGGACAAGTACGGCGCCGGTATGCCTGCAGGAAGAGGGGTTATGACCCTCTCAATCTTGCTTGAACTAGAGAGAAAATTGGCGGAATTCAAAAAGACCGAAGCTGCATTATGCTATCCAACAGGTTACGTGGCAAATATGGGCGGAATCTGGCCTATCTTGACTGAAGGCGACACAATAGTCAGTGACGAACTGAATCACGCAAGCATAATTGACGGATGCAGGCTGGCAAAAGATACCGGACGTGCAGTCTACAAACATCTAGACATGCAGGATCTGGAGAACAAGCTCAAGGAAACTGCCAAAGAACGCGTCAAAGGCAAGACAATGATAATCACCGACTCAGTATTCAGCATGGATGGTGACATATGCAAACTCCCCGAGATGATTGAGTTAGCTGAGAAATTTGACGCATTCATATACTTGGATGACGCTCACGCATCAGGTGTTCTCGGGAAGACTGGGCGAGGAACTGTCGAGCACTTCAACGCTTACGACAAAGTTGACGTCGTAATGGGAACCCTCTCCAAAGCAATAGCTACCGTCGGAGGATATATCGCCGGCAGCGAGGCACTGTACTACTACCTTCACAGGCGCTCCAGACCCTTCTACTTCTCCACGGGATTCCTGTCACCTGCAGAATGTGGCGCCACGCTCAAATCGCTTGAAATAATCAAGAGAGAGCCTGATCGAGTTCAGAGGCTTTGGGACAATACGCGATACTTCAAGAAGGAATTGGAGAGTATGGGTTTCAATACGGGGGTAAGTCAGACGCCGATAACCCCTGTGATAGTGGGAGACCCTGAGAAAGCTCAGGAACTGAGCAGAAGACTGTACCAAGACGAGAACATATTCGTACAAGCCTTTAGCTATCCCGTAGTTCCCAAAGGCAAGGACCGGATCAGAACAATTGTTAACGCCCACCACTCGCGGGAACAGCTGGACTACGTTCTGGCAGCACTTGAGAGAATAGGAAAAAGCCTTCAGATCATATGAGCTCACTGACAACCAAGAAACCACTACAAGAGCAAGCCTACAATTGTGATGACCTAATGAGTTTGTAACGCTCGCTAGTTTCATTTTGTCTGTAATCAATGGGATTACTGAAACGCTGAGTTTAGAGCCTTCATATCATTCTAGGTGCAGATTGCTTGAAGAGCAAAGTGGATCGTGACCTCAGACTGTTGACTAATTTCGCAAGAATCTACTGCGATAATAAACATGCATCACTTGACAAGACTATTTGGAGATCTTCACATTTGGGCCTTTCCGAAAATAGTAGAGAGAAATCACTTAGGCTCTGTCAAGAATGCCGAGACCTCTTAGAGTATGCAGCAACGAAGAGAAAGCAGTGCCCCTTAGATCCCAAGCCTATGTGTAAGAAATGTAGGATTCATTGTTACTCTAGTGACTATAGGTCAAAGATCAGAAATGTCATGCGGTTCTCCGGGACATATATGATCAAACATGGTAGATTGGATTTGATCATTCATTACTTCTTTTAGGGGTGTTCAGGAAAGGGCTATAGCAAAGCGCACGCTACGACAGATGTTATACATCAAGACTGTGACTATAAAGAGAGAAAGGATACTGGTTTATGGCTCACCAAGGCGCGCGCGTCTTCTTGGGCAAGAGGTCGTTCTGGCTAATGTTCGTTGGGCAGACTATTCTGGCAACTTCATTTGGACTTGCTGGCACAGTCCAGATATACCACTACTGGATTCTCGCAGAGCCCTGGCAGAAGGTGATTGCCGCTAGGTCCCCATCCGTTCCCGAAATCGCAATCGGCGGGGCAATAGTATTTCTCGGATATCTCTTCTTGGCAACAACCATGTTTAGACGCATCCTACTGCCGATAAAGGAAGAAATCTACACTTCACCAGTGGCGAAGAAGAGTTACTTCAACACCCTGTCTGGATTTCCATCTCTGGTAATATTGGCCGTGGTATTTGCGCTGATAGGTACTGCGGGTTTGTGGAGCTTCTCCCTCAGCAGTGTAATCCAGTCTGGTCAGGTATGGATACCATACTCCCTTTCAGTCATAGCCTATGCTGGGCTTGCCATAATGGCAATACTGATGGCCAGCAAGCTCGCTAGGAGTCTTGAGCATGGCTACCATCCCTAGATCATGATGCTTCTTTGCAGTCGGCCCTCAAGAGCCTCGTATATCTCACAAAACCACGACTCACAGCCTTACTTGCTTTAACCTCATTTGTAGGAGCCCTGGCAGCCTACAATGGAAACCATACAATGCTATTCACACTAGTAGTTGCTGTTCTTCTCAGTTGCATGGGCACCAATGCTTTGACATGCTACATTGACAAGGACATGGACACCATCATGGAGAGGACAATGAATAGGCCTCTTCCAACAAAGAGGATAGGCCCGCAATCAGCTCTTGCATTTGGTTCAGTCCTTCTAGCCCTCGGCGTTCTTCTAGCTGCCTCTATCAATGTCTACGTAGTCTCATGGGCGCTGATTGGATCGGCACTGGTGCTGTCTTACAACAAGTGGTTCAAAAAGGCCACTCCTTACAGCATACTCATTGCTTCTCCAGGAGGGGCCGCCCCTCTTCTTGGAGCTTATTCAGCGATGACAGGGGCTGCGATATCAATCCAGCCCCTCCTCTTAGCCCTCTTGATAGTATTCTGGACACCCCTGCACATCTGGAGTATTGCTCTGTCAT
>JAPKYM010000350.1 GCA_026394315.1 Candidatus Bathyarchaeota archaeon
ATGACCTGGTGGGTAACGATCTACCAGTATTCTTCATCCGTGACGCAATAAAGTTCCCAGATATGGTTCACGCCTTCAAAGGCGCACCGGATAGCAATATTCCATCAGCCTCCTCCGCGCACAACAGCTTCTGGGATTTTATCTCGCTGACACCGGAATCGACCCATATGATCATTTGGCTCTTTAGCGACCGCGGGACACCGAGAAGTTACAGGATGATGGAGGGCTTCGGTGTTAACACCTATGTATGGGTGAATTCCGAGGGAAAAGCGACTTATGTGAAATACCATTGGAAACCGAAAACAGGGGTACAGTCACTTGACCGTCATGAAGCAACTCGACTGGCCGGTGAAGACCCCGACTACCTTACTCGGGATCTTTGGAAGACTATTGCTGAAGGCGGAGAGGTCGAGTATGAACTCTACGTCCAGCTGATGGAAATCGTTGACGAGTTGAAACAAGATTTCGATCCCCTTGATCCCACAAAGACTTGGCCTGAGGATAAATTCCCGTTAACACCAGTGGGCAAAATGGTGCTGAATCGTAATCCTGATAACTTCTATGCTGAGGTCGAGCAAGCAGCTTTCTGTCCTGCCAGCATCGTTCCGGGTATAGAGTTCTCTGCTGACAAGTTGCTTCAAGGCCGAACATTCTCTTATGCAGATACTCAACGCCATCGATTGGGGCCGAACTACCTACAACTTCCAGTCAACCGACCCATAGTGGAGGTCAACAATAGCCAACGTGATGGAGCGATGCAGTTTGACAAATTCAATGGGCCAGTCAATTATGAGCCCAGTAGCATAGCTGGGGGTTCACCCGTGGAGGCTCCAGCGGGTACCCAACATACATATCGAGTCCAGGGAGAAATGACTCGGCAGAAAATCAGTAAGACCAATGACTTCCAACAAGCTGGGCAGAAGTATCGTTCTCTTAGTAAAACAGACAAAGAGCATCTGGTGGATAACCTCATCGCAGATCTTGCTCACATTGATAAGCCGATTCAACAGCGGGTGATTGAGAACCTGATTAAAGCTGACTCTGAGCTGGGTAAATCCGTGGCTGCAGGTCTGAAACTCTAGGAGATGTCTACGTCCTTAGTTTGTGTTCTCCCTAGGTTAGTACACACTAATATTCAGTGCGCACCAAAACAGAGGCGCCAAGAATCTTGGAGACAAGAGTAAGGGATGAAGTGGATAAGATCCTCGCAAGGACTTGTTGATATCTTTGAACATCTTGTGCCCGATGCTCGAGGCGTAGAGAAGAGAAAGATGTTTGGCTATCCATGCAGTTTCGCCAATGGTAACATGTTCATGGGCTTATACCAGGAAAACATGTTCTTACGATTATCCGATAAGGATAGAGCAGCGTTCCTAAAGCTTGAGAACGCCCGATTGTTCGAACCTATGCCTGGAAGACCCATGAAACAGTATGTTGTTGTCCCGCAACAGATGCTCAGCAGCAAGATTCCCCTGAAAAAATGGATTAGAAAATCACTGGAATATGCTTCAGAGTTGCCGCCCAAAGTAAGAAAAGGCATTAGATGAATTCATTTATCGCGCTCGTGCGCGCTAATTATAGTTGAAGTTCTTAGGAATTGATCATCGGAATGGGTAGTGTTAGAAGAATAAGAAAAGTACTGAAGAGTAAGGCTACCATCGAAGGCGCCGGGGTAAACCTGAAGCGGGCCTTTGGTTTCCATCACGCGCCGCAGCTAGATC
Organism: Candidatus Bathyarchaeota archaeon; assembly: GCA_026394315.1. Classification (GTDB taxonomy): domain Archaea; phylum Thermoproteota; class Bathyarchaeia; order 40CM-2-53-6; family RBG-13-38-9; genus JAPKYM01. Next base: position 1,722 of record JAPKYM010000350.1, read on the forward strand.
CATTCTTGTTGCTGGATGATTTTCATTCAGACAATCCAGACGACTATGTTAGGGGTTTTCCTTGGCACCCTCATCGGGGAATCGAGACGATCACCTACGTGCTGAATGGTGAGGTTGAGCATGGTGATAGCATGGGCAACAAAGGCGTAATTCGTTCTGGCGACGTGCAGTGGATGACCGCTGGCAGCGGCATAATTCATCAAGAGATGCCTAAAGGCCAGAAGGATGGGTTGATGTGGGGGTTTCAGCTGTGGGCTAATCTTCCAGCTTCGAACAAGATGATGGACCCCCATTATCGAGAGATCAAGAATACGCAGATACCTGAGACTAAGTTGGACGGCGGGGCCAAGGTTAAGGTCATTTGTGGTGAAGTGAATCGTGTCAAAGGGCCGGTTCGCGACATTGTGATTGATCCAGAGTATCTGGATGTTACGATTCCTGCCCGATCAGAGTTCCTGCATTCTGTAAGGCCTGGGCACACGGTCTTTGCGTATGTGATGGAGGGGAAAGGCTACTTTGATCAGGGACGGGATTCGTTTGCCTATGATGTTGAGGGTGCGAATTATTTTGATTTTGAGAGGGAATGTTTGATTGGTCCTGAGAGCCTTCTGATGTTCGGCGATGGTGATCAGTTGATGTTTGCAACTGCTGAGGAGGCTGTAAAGTTTCTGTTAGTGTCAGGCAGGCCTATCGGTGAGCCTGTGGCATGGTACGGTCCTATTGTGATGAATACACAGGAAGAACTGAGGATAGCGTTTGAGGAATATCAAAACGGAACCTTCATCAAACACAAGAAAGAGAAGACTCAAAGCTGAGCACGCACTGCGAAAATAGTGCAAGAGGTTTAGTCTGATCTATGCTCGTTACTACATTGATAGAGCTAAGATGAGAAGCAGAAACACGATAATGATTATTAGTATGATTATCTGGAGTTCTTTCAGCCATCCCAGATCACGTGCGCTATCCGCCTTTAAGCGAGCATAGAGCATCTCCTCCAGTTTCTTGCTTTTTGTCGCTTGTAGGGCTGCCTCAAAGATGACTAACATCGCTAGAATTTCTGCTAATGCATACTTATTCGCTTTCAAAGAATCAAGCTGATTCAGTCTCATGAACTCTTCGATAACCGCCGTAGACTGCGACTCTACTGTTGTTGAGGTTTTGAGTTCTTCTTGTTGCTTCTCCGTTTTTTGCGGTGATGTTGTCGGTGTTGCTTGTGGTTCGTTGCTTTGCTTCTGTACGTTGATGGTTGCTGTTGCCGTCTTTGTCAATCCCCCTCCTGTTGCAATTACGGTGATGGTATAAATTCCTGTGGAGGTTGAAGTTGAGGTGTCTACTGTTAGGGTGGATTGGTAGGTTGGGATGCCTGAAAGTGGGGATAGGCTGTTCTGAATGTCAGGCGGCAAGCCGGCGGAATTGAGGGTAACCTGTTCCGCTGATCCACTCACAAGTGAGACCGTCAAAACATAGGTGGCAGTCTTCCCTAGTCCTACTGTCTGGTTTGAAGGCGCCATAGTGACGGAGTAATCGAAAGGAGGTGGCTTTGCAGTCACAATGAGAGTGCCGCTTGCCTGCTGAGCCACACCGTTAGCAGATCCGATTACGGTGACTGGATAGCTTCCTGCAGGAGTGGCGGCTGATGTGGAAATAGCCAGATTTTCAGAGGTTGACAGTTGATACTGCATGCTTGGGTCCAGACCCATAACCTGAATGTTGACCATTGTTCCTGAGTACAAAGGATGACTGTAAGTCACTAGGATCATGTAGTTCGCGGTTTGACCTTGTTCCACCGTGGCGCTCGGAGGAGTCAACTGCAGGAAGAAATAGAAAGGTGGCAGTGAAGGCGCCGTAGGTGAAGGGGAAGGTGAGATTGATGGCTCAGGCCCTGGGATTAACGCGTAAACGTGAAAGACCACTGCCGTAAAGAGAAATCCCAATGTGGCGGCTGCAATCAGGGATACATTGGCATACTTCATAACCGATTCAACCAGACCTCGAGAATGAAGTAGCGCGCGCGTTAAACTTTCCGATAGATCTTGGGCGTTTTCTTACTCTTAACATGTATCCTCAGAACTTTGGTCGTAGCGTGCGTTGGATGAGAGAATATTAGCGTCTACGGAGATACGTAGATACCCCATGGTGAGGTGGAATTCAAAATGGCTATGGTTTTCAAGCAGATCATTAGGGTGGATTCTGGCTGCGTCACTTACATCATAGGGTCTAAAGAGACTGGCGAATGTGCCATAGTTGACCCGCTGCTTGACGTAGATCTTATCGTGAATGAGACAATGAAAGAAGGTTTTACCGAAATAACACGCGTGATTGATACGCATACACACGCAGACCACATCTCCGGCGCAAGGAACCTCGCCAAAATGTTCAACCTGCCAGGTGTCTACATGCATACCAATTCTGACAGCAAGTTCAAGACAATACCTGTGCAGGATGGAGAGGCCCTAGAACTTGGTGATGTAAAGTTGAGATTCATCTGCACGCCAGGCCACACCTGCGATCACATGTGCATTTTGCTGGGTGATTCCAAGGTTCTGACCGGTGACACATTGCTGATAGGAGATGTCGGAAGAATAGACTTGGGAGGAGATCCACGTGAGAATTCTGATAGACTGTATGACAGCTTACACGGAAAGTTGTTGAGACTGGAGGACAACTTGGAGCTGTTTCCTACACACGTGGGCGCGGCCCAGCATCTTGCAAACACGAATGCCTCATCAACAATAGGAAAGGAGAAGGCTAACAACCCAGCGCTTAAGCCCAAGAGCAAAGATGAGTTCTTCAAGTACATGACTGAGGACTGGCCGCCCAAGCCAACAGATTACCAGAACATAATCAGACTCAATCGCGGTGAAGCATCCGTAGCTGTCATCTAGGTCGATCTGAAAGGAAACACAAATTGTTCTTATCGCCTTATCTTATAGTAGGCTTACACTAGAGATGTTCGCCCAAGGGCTCTTGAATCGGAGAAACGGAGGTGATGGAAG
>JAPKYM010000145.1 GCA_026394315.1 Candidatus Bathyarchaeota archaeon
GAAAGTTCTAATATTTCGAAGAGCGACTGTGAAATGCATTTTTCGGCAAGTTTCACAGTACTTCAAGCCTCTACTCGTCTTTCTGCCACAATCAACACATTTCTCAGGCGTCTCAAACATCACCCCATTATTAATGATAATAATCGTAATTGCGAGTGTCTATTACAGTTGGAATTATACCACAAAAGCGTGGTTCCTTGAAGACACTATACCATAGAGGGACCATATAAAATAATCTGTTACCTTAGCTTTTCAGTTTAGGTTACAAAAATCCTCTGTCGCGCGCCAAACAAATCGCCCAGAAAAGAATCTCTTGTCTTTGAATCCTATCATTAAAATCGACTTCGAAGCGGAGACCCAGCCTAATTCTCGTGGCTCTCTGCCGAAGGGCTCATCGGTTCTTCATATCGATTTCAGCTGTGGCATGAGGACGCCCTCTATTGAGTAATTACTAAAGTAACTTATCGGCATAGCTTCAACGAGTATTGGCACGGGGAACTTCTAACACCCCTGATGCGCGCTATCCGGTGAGAAGAAGGGTGTTCTAGAACTTTCTGATCTCCCTTAGCACATCGCAGATATTATCAATCAATGCTTGAAGAACAGTCCTTCCAATCTCAGCAGAAGCTTTCGTAGGATCACCAATAACCCCAGATTTTGACACGTCATCTATCAGCCAAGAAAATTCGACACCTTTCTTTCCCAGTCTTAGTCGTCGGTATCCAGTTTCCTCAGTAAATTTTGGAGGTATCTCCTTTTCTAACTTATCCAGATTAACCAGATCTGGCCTTAGCACCATCATGAACGATGTTTCAAGAGCGCACGCATGGAAAATGTCATGTTCTTCGAGTTCTTCAAATCTTGATAATCCGCCCTTGAGCAGTTCTTCAGAATAGATATATATCGTGGCGATGAAGCTTCCAGTTTGCTCTCTTGTCTCCCTAAGAATCATGCTGAGAAGGTCCGTATTGCCGCCATGCCCATTGATGAATACTATCTTCTTGTGACCATGTTTCGCAAGACTCTTGCAGATATTGATTAACAGATCAGCAAAGATTCTTGACTCAACAGAGATAGTTCCGGGTCTGGAGGAGTGTTCAGTAGACTTTCCGAATGGAATCAATGGTGCAATTAACACTGGAAATTCGGAGCTTATCCGTTCGGCAACCATCTTCGCTACTTCAAATGCAATTATTGAGTCTGTCGCCAAGGGGAGATGCCTTCCATGTTGTTCAAAAGACCCCACTGGAACTAGAATCATCTCTGCCCGAGAGGAAATATTGCCTACTTCCTCACTGGTAAGCTCGCCGAGAAAGACACTAGTCATGCTTGTTCAAACGATTAACTTTCCATGAATTGAATAAAAACACTGGGGAGGCATTACTTTAGCGCGCGCGGGGGCTATCGCTTCAAGCATTTCAATACTCCAGTGATGAGCGCGAAATCTTCCTTAAATTGATCTCTTGTTAGAAGATATGGCGGGCCCGCCTGGAATTGAACCCGGGACCCTAACCCAGGAAACTCTGGCTTCATTTCCTTCCGGGTGGCTTCCAGGTCCGTTAAAAGCCCGGTGCTCTACCTGACTAAGCTACGGGCCCATCCAAGAGCACCTACTCGCTCATGCATTAAAAAAACCTTTCAGAGCGCCCCTGCGACACCCTAAAGATCAGGATAATGATGTGTCGACCGTATGATTGCAGGGATTTTTCTGTTCTGCCTGTAGATGT
>JAPKYM010000008.1 GCA_026394315.1 Candidatus Bathyarchaeota archaeon
ATTGGTAGGTCTTAAGAATTTCTGTGTAGTCTAGATTCATGAACTGGATTTGGGTGCCTGCATAAAGCACGCAACCTTTTCATAGTAGGGATAAATCCAATAAATGCAATTTCGTTGAGGAAACCTTATGCTAATTGAGATACGCTGGCACGGGAGAGGCGGACAAGGCGTTGTGACTGCCAGCAGGATGCTGGCGCAAGCCGCGATGCTCGAGGGCAAGTTCGTCCAAGCGTTCCCTGAGTTTGGTCCTGAGAGGACTGGTGCGCCCATCCTCGGGTATACAAGAGTCAGTGATGAGAGAATACGCCTTCACAGCCATGTATATTCTCCAAACATTGTAGTAGTCTTAGACTCAACACTCTTGGAGGCCGCTGATGTGGGTGCAGGTCTTGCCAGGGGCGGCAGACTAGTAGTGAATTCTAAAGAAAGCCCTAGTGAGATAAAATCTAAACTCAGTGTATTCGAAGCGCGGACGTTCACCGTTGACGCCACAAAGATATCTCTGGAGGTCCTTGGCAAAGCCATAACGAACACAGCTATGCTAGGAGCCGTTATCAAGGCGGCGCCGATAGTCGGCATGCCATCCGTGAAGACGGCAGTTAGGGACAGATTCTCCGGAAGCCTAGGGGACAAGAACATCGAAGCCATCGAGCGCGCTTACAAAGGGGTGATCTCTGAGTGACTCAGAAACCAGGCTGGAGAGAACTTCCGATTGGTGGGCATCTCCACGAACCTGGATCCTCATTGAAATACAAGACAGGCCCTTGGAGGACCTACAAGCCAGTCTTGGACAAAGCAAAGTGCACTAAGTGCCTGCTCTGCTGGATATATTGCCCTGAGCCCTCGATAGACAGAACCAATGACGGCATTGAGATCAACTATGACTTCTGCAAAGGATGTGGTCTATGCGCGTCTGAATGTCCTGTCAAAGCAATAGTAATGGTGGAGGAATAGACCATTGCAGAGGTCAATAGGCTTGACTGGAGACGAGGCTGTTGCATACGCTGCTAAGCAGAGTTCCGTAGACGTGGTAGCAGCATATCCCATAACACCGCAGACAGTCATTGTTGAGCAGTATGCGCAGTACGTGGCCAACGGTGAGGTCAAAACAGAATTCGTCTGTGTAGAATCAGAACACTCAGCGTTGTCCGCATGCATAGGTGCGAGCCTTACTGGGGCCAGAGTCTTCACAGCAACCGCGAGTCAAGGTCTTGCTCTTATGCACGAAATGCTCTATCTTGCATCTAGCATGAGATGCCCGATAGTGATGGCGGTTGCCAACAGAGCTCTTTCAGCACCTATCAACATCTACGCCGACCACTCCGACATGATGGGCTCAAGAGACTCGGGATGGATTCAGATATACGTTGAAGATGCTCAGGAAGCTTATGATTGGACGCTTCAGGCTTTCAGAATAGCCGAGCACGAGGGCATAATGCTGCCAGTATCAGTTAACTTGGACGGGTTCACTATCTCACATTCTATGGAGGGAATAAACGTGCTGAAGGATGACGCTGCAGAGAAGTTCCTCCCCCCGAAGCCACTGAACTATTTGATAGATCCTGATAGACCAATCACGATAGGCGCAGGGAACAATCCCGAATACTATTTCGAGTTCAAACTTCAGCAAGAGGACGCTTTACGTAAGGCACAGAAAATATTAATGAAAACCAGTAGCGATTATAAGAGATTCTCTGGACGGCAGTATGGGATACTTGACACGTATCAGATGGAAGACGCTGAGACCGCTCTAATCGGTATGGGTAGTTGCGTTGGCACAGCGGTTGAAACCGCAAGGAAGATGAGGAA
>JAPKYM010000230.1 GCA_026394315.1 Candidatus Bathyarchaeota archaeon
ACTGCTATTTGATGACCTAGAGCTTTGAGAGAGACTAGCGCGCGCTAGCGTGCGTTATGCCTTATATTTGGCAGATTGAGAAGGAGATTGGTGATGTGACATGATGAAGTGGGAATACTGTAGATTGTCTCTTCATGGTCAGAATCCGATTAAGGCGAAGGCCGTTTACTATCGGCCGGATGGTAAGAAGACTGTTGATGTTTCTCGAGATATGGTGGCTGATGATGATGTCAGGGATGCTGCTGCATCCTACATGGCAAAGATGGGTCTTGAGGGCTGGGAGCTTGTAAGCGCCTCTGATGTAATCGGTGCATTGGAGATAGTCTTCTACTTCAAGCGCCCCATACAAAAGACACGGCGAAGACCGAGCTAGCCATCATGCCATGACGGTGGGATGAGGGCCAAACTCACGGTCCGGAAACTCCGATGAGCATTCTGAAAAGCGCGCGCACCGCGTGGCAAGGGCGGTCATCACTGTGCCTCTCTGCTCGAGATGTGGAAAAGAGCTTCTTCCTGACTTGGACTTTTGCGTACATTGTGGCACATCTAGCGCGCGCGTAGGATTTCATTTTAATATCAAATGTGAGAAATCAGATTTCTTGGAAGTGATGCAATTATGAATGTCTTGGATGCTGTAAAGTCGAGGAAGAGCATACGCAAGTATCTGGACAGGCCCGTTGAGGACAGCAAGCTGAATACTGTACTGGAGGCTGGAAGACTTGCCCCTTCAGCTTCGAATCGCCAAGAGTGGAGATTTGTGATTGTACGGGAATCTGGGACTAGAAAGAGACTTGCTGAGGCTGCAGGTGGGCAGACGTTTGTCGGAGAAGCACCAGTAGTTGTTGTAGCGTGTGCCAAGACAGACGGTCGTGTTATGAGATGTGGGCAGCTGTCTTACCCGATAGATGTTGCCATCGCGTTGGATCACATGACCTTAGCTGCTGTCGAGTTGGGTTTAGGGACTTGTTGGATAGGCTTATTTGAAGAGACGAGAGTGAAGGAGATCCTCGGAATTCCTGAAGATATTCGTGTAGTACAGCTTATGCCACTAGGTTATCCAGTTGACCCCACACCCGTAGAAAAGAGCCGTCTCCCATTTGACATGATAGTAAAATATGATCACTGGTAGGCAAGTGCTCTTGTGGGCGTTAAATAGAAAGTCTATGAGTAGCGTGTGATATGCTTACGAAATCACTCGTCTACATCCCAATTCTCTTCCTTAGCCTTCTTGTTAACAATGCTATCCTGGTCTGCGCAGCCGAATGCCAAGAGATGACCGGTGAATGCTACATTCGAAATAATTACTTAGATTCAGTTTCCTCACAAGAACTCGTGGTAGATATATTCACTGAGAAAGTAGGCCGAGGATGGAATGTACCTATTGGTACTTACAGAATCGGAGATTCAATCAAGTTCTTTATTTTTGTAAGCCATAACTGTACAATCAGGGTCGACCTGATACCGCCTAACGGGTCTATCTGGGTGCATATGTACGGCCCCGTGAACAATGGCACGATAATAGATTATGTTGATGCACAGTATCCGATTGGAAAATGGGCGTTAACGGTAAAAGCACAAGAAGGCACAGCATCCGCTTCTGATACAGCTTTTTTTGAAGTAATAGACAAAGAGCCCTACACTTACCCAAGAATACGTCCACCCAACTTGGACAATATGACTGCCATGGAAGAAGCTAGATTCGATGGCAAGGTGGTTAATGTTTATCGCTACCCGGTGGGGTATGTTCACGGTTGGGAAATACTTGTCGATAAAGTGTATTTTGGACCAGATATTAGAAACTCAACCGTAAGAGCTCAACTTATAGATATAGCACGATCGCGTGATTCCCCTCCGGGATATTTGGATTATAATATAACGTTAGGTGATCAGGTAGAAGTATATGGCTTAGTTACTGAAAAAGATGGCAAAGACATATTTGTTGAACTAAATGGATTCGAAAATTACTATATCAAAACGTTGAAAACTCTCTATGAATCTCCAGAGATTATATTATTCACACGAGAAGTGTTCGTGCGTAATCTCACGGTAAGAATTGATGGGATCGCGATACCGGGGAATCGAAGTGCGACAATAAGTAACGTAACTTGGAATTGGGGCGACGGTAAGTCTTCAGATCAAAAGTTTCCTGCAACTCACACATACACTAGCCCTGGCAATTATATCATAACAATCAAGGCTTTTCAGAACAGCGGCTTATCAACAAGCAAATCTCTTTCGATAAGCGTACCGAAGAATATTATCTTTGAATATACAAACACAACTACAGAGACAACAACAAGCAATCTAACAAGGGTAGAAACGACAACTAGGACAGAAACATCATGGACAATACCTTTAGTGATAATCACATTAACAGCTGTTTTAGCCTCAATAATAGCGCGCGCAGCAAAGAGCAAGAGATTGAAAGAGTTGGATGAGCGAAGTTAGCGTCCGCCGCAGCAATAGCTGAGCCCACACAATACTTTTTTAAGATCACCTTTTGATCGAAGACAGAGGTTGGATTTTGATTGCCTCTTGATCTCTCAACCGATATTTGTGGCGTTCACTTCAGGAACCCATTCATACTCTCATCAGCCACACCCACAAAGACCGCCAAGAATATTCTGAGAGGAA
>JAPKYM010000075.1 GCA_026394315.1 Candidatus Bathyarchaeota archaeon
ACAGGAGCTTCATAGAAAACTCCACTGGATACCCGTCAGCTTGCTGGCGGGAGGAAAGTGGCCCCATCTGGGGGGAGGGTGGTTAAATATCAGGTCCACGAGGAAACCTTCTCCTTACAATACAAATGCGCATGTTAGAGACTCCCTAAGATGCCCCTCAGCTTGCTGAGTGGTTATTCACTCCTAGTGAATGGTAGAATGCCAAACGAGGCCTCCGTCACACATTTGTCAGAAATGTGTGACGAGGGTGTTGATCCTGCCACCCCTGTGTTGGCACTCGGTATCAGCCGGTCCAAATGGGATGCGCAGCCACCTCCTGGGTGACAATTTACGCCGATCTATGCCATTATTTGAACCTGCTATCTTATCCACCCACGGATTAAGAACATCGTATGCGAGTTGACAGATAGAGCTCACTTTGATATAGTGGTTTATCGGAGCTGGGTTAAACCATCCGAGAAAAGACATCGGGAGGTGGACTATGAAGCTCCATGCAAGGTATGGTGTCTGGCAAGTGGACAAGTAGTGCCCTGCCTGATGAAGGCAGGGTAGCCGAAGCCGGTAGGCGGCTTAAAGCCTATGTGCAGGTGGCATAGGCCACATTAGAGCTAGACTCGATAAAGTCTAGCCAAAAAAGATAGGACTAATACGGAGGGCACTTCAAGAGTGCCCTCCAGTCTTTCATGGCAAAGGGGCTTTTCATTAGACTGAGACCACCCGCAAGCTCAACATTTCGCCATTTTGTGTAGCTGATTTCTTGCCAAGGACCCAAAATTCATCAAAAGAAGTGGCACAAGGAGGACAAAATGCTTGAAGAGAAAATTGAACAAATGTGGGCAAGAACGCAGAAGTGGGTGGAAGAAGGAACTTTTGAAGAGCACTTGCCGGAGTCTCTAGAATCTTTCTCTAGGGAGATCTTACCGCTTGTTGCAGTGAGAGCGTTTTTCAAAGGCGTTGGTAAACTCGATGAAACGGCAGCGGATGTTGTTTTGAAGGAAGTCGGCGAAGCATGTGGGGATTACGAGTTAGGGTATATGACACTTCAGGGCTTGAGTATCCCGTCCCCAGACATAGACGCTTTTCTTGAAGCTCATGAGAAGGGTGAGAATACTCCAAGTGGAGGACAATCAAGGGTGACTAGACAGGGCAATACCGCCACACTCGTGGTCAAGGGGGGCTGTGTGTGTCCATTGGTTAAAGTTCTGAACATTGAGCCCACCCCCAACCACTGTCTATGCACGCTTAACCATTTGAAACATGTGTACGAGACTGGTCTCAATAGGCCAGTCAAAGTCGAGCTGATTGAAACTTACCTCCGTGTTGGCAACTCTTGTACGATCAGGATGTCATGGAAGTAAGGGATACTCTAGTGTAGTGTCCTCGTAATAACCATACAATATGTCATTCCGTGTTTGACACGGAATCTACCGTACGTACCTTCTGGATTCCTGCTTTCGCAGGAATGACACGGGTAGCTTTATTGTTAAGTCTTTCCAGAGACGCTACACTAGGGTCCAGAGGCCGAGTGTAAGATATGTTAGAGCCACTAAGTCGTTCAATAGAAGAAACTCCAGATATGATTATTAAGGTAGCGTTCGCCTTCGCTCAGAGGTCAGATCTACTGGCATTGCACAATGCGTGAGAATGTGTAATTGTGTAATATTGCGGACTGCGTCACTGCAGGTTATGTGAGGATCGCCGCAATTCTATTGAGGGCCCCCTCCCACGGGAATAATCGCCCCACTGATGTAGGCTGAGGCATCCGAGGCCAGGAACAACGCCAGTCCCAGGATATCATCCGGCTGTCCCACCCTTCCCAAGGGAACCGCTTTGGCATATTTCTCAAACGACTCCGGCGGCATCCATTTACGTTCGGTAGCAGTATCAATGAGGCCAGGCGAAATCGCGTTGACCCGAACGTTATACCGGCCCAACTCCATGGATAGAATCTTGGTGAACAGATTTATCCCGGCTTTGGCCGCGCCATAATGGGTCATTCCATGAACCGGGTGAACCCCTGCGCCGGAACTGAAGTTGATTACACTGCCCTTCC
>JAPKYM010000089.1 GCA_026394315.1 Candidatus Bathyarchaeota archaeon
GGATGGCTCTGCCCCCAAAAGAATAGTGGCAAGAAAACTAGGTTCGTACCTATCGCTATCAATATGAGACTAATATGCAACGGCATGAGCACTGGATAACGAAGGTAAAAAGATGGATCATGCTGAGGGGTTAGTCCAGCATTCAACAATATTCCAGTTAAGAATCTCGCTACGGCAATACTAACAGCAGATACAACACCGCAGACGCTCAGTCGCAGAAGAAAGACCGTATCAGCAGGTTTAGACAAGAAATCAAGTATCTTCATGAACCGCATATTAGATCACTAGTCTACGTAAACCAAAAGCCCGTCCATTAGCAGGCCAGCACTAAAGAAATCTGCTCCTGGAGCACTGGAAAAGACTGTGCTTCCAAGAATGGTAGCTCTATGGTTTGGGTAAGGATTTAGAATCCCGTCCAACGATCCCTGATTCGCGGTTAAGCCACTACTCCAACTAGTAATCTTCCATATCACGTCGAAAGTTTCTCCGTCGTGGTATGTTGATGATCCCTCTACTAAGTAACCTCCAATGTAGTATGTTTTGTCGTTTGCTCCGGCATCGGCAATTTGCAGCAGTACGTTCCCCGACGCGATTGTGATATCATGTCCAGATATGTTTGTGAAATTTGCCTTCACACGCAATTTGTTGTTCTTCAGATTGTAGTAGAATATATCATGAAGCATGTATGGGTCCTTCCACACAGTAGGGGCTGTGTAGTTCACTTTCATTGATCCTGACGTGTAGGCTAACGAAGGCCCCGGGGCGGATTCTGGTGGCGGATAGTTGTAGCTGAATTGTCTTCCTCTATCTGTTGTCAAGATGATCCTACATTCATGAGGGGGAGAGGTGCTCAGTGCACTCGCTAAGTTAGGGGTCACGCTAACAGGTATAACATGTGAGACTTCTCCAGTATTGATTGTGCTGTGGTTGAACCCGAATCTTGGCTGGGTTGCACTCAGGTTCATGGGGTCGCTGACATTTAGCTTATTGTTGTTCTGGTCAAGCACATATATTCTAGCTATATTGACGGTTACTCCGCCGTTGTTATCAACAACTATGTTGATGTCGTACTTTTGCCCACTCATCTTTGATACTGGCTGGCTCACGCTTCTTATGTTGAGGTTTTCGCTTATCCTTTCGGTGTCCCATACGTTCATCTTATCGGTGACTGCTTGGTATCTGGCCTGAAAGGCTCCAATGGCCCACATTGATGACAATGAAATTAAGACTACTATTATGTAGAAGGCCGTCCCTACGGCTGTCGAAAGCCCTTTCCTTGATCTTAACGAACGTTTACCCAAAATCTGACCCCCTTTGCCGTCTAACAAAGGGATGGAACAGGATCAATAATGAGTCTGAATCTCTCCCATAAGTCTATTCGTATCGTGGCATGTACAAGTTATTCCATAGTGGCTACTTAACAAAATCTTTGTTGCTTGAGTTGCAGCCAGACGGTAAGATATTGTTCCATCTTGGGGATTTTCAGGGCTCGTTCTCTTAACGGGTCTTGAGTGCATTAGCTTCTAGTCTTTTACATACATCATTAGATCTCTCAGCAGGTTGATGAATACCCCATCCCTTTCCGCCTTCTCGAAGTCTCCCTTGTGTTTATCCTCTCTAGCCAATGGAACGGAGA